>JANQHV010000200.1 GCA_028282505.1 SAR324 cluster bacterium
ATGTTCATTACGGCAAAAACTGAAATAGAGGATATCGTTAAAGCATTTGATGTAGGAGGGGTTGATTACGTGACCAAACCCTTCAGGCCCGTTGAATTAATGGCACGTGTCAAAACGCATCTGGCGTTGCGAGAAGCCTATCAAGACCTGGAGCATCAATTGACAGAGCTTCAAGTGAGCCACAGAAAGTTGACAGAATTAGATGAAACGAAAAGCAAACTTTTAAAAAAATTGTATACGCTCAACAGTACTCATTTTCAATCGCTCAGGAAAAAACTGGATATGTTGTGGGAAGTTTTCCCCGATTCCAAAGTGCCTATTCAGCAGATATTGCGTGACTTCCAAAGTATTGAGGAGTTGATTCGCCCATTTGAAAAGCTTTATTTGGCAGAACAAGCCGTCAAACGAAAACGGATTTTGTTAGCTGAAACGGATCGAAAGCAACAAATCACCGCCAAAATGGCTTTAGGGGGAACGGGAGTTGAGTTGGATGTCACTTCTGATTACGAAACAGGACAACAATTGCTTGAAAAAAATCAGTATGATGTCTTATGTGTGAATTCCGAGCTCATCCAATTAGCGGCTCATGCGTATGCTCATCAACCAGAGACTCAAATCGTTTTCATGACCTCTGAGAATATTCCAACTTATCTTGCTTTATTGCAACAATACCCTTTTTTGTCAAATATCATTTCACGCAATGATGAGGATCGAACATTCACCTTAAAAAATATTCTGACGACTGTGAGTAAACTCATCAATCAGGATTTGTTCGGGCTTGAAAAATACTTGAGTTGGGGAGTGGAAGTTCGTCAACATACCATCGTACATAGTGAAGATCGTACAACTCTTATCGAAAATATGGAGGAAGATTTAATGAATTTAGGAGTGCGTCGTGCGCTGGTGCAAAAATGTTCTGCAGTCGTAGAGGAATTACTCACCAATGCGATTTATGATGCTCCCACTAATGCAGAGGGTCAGCCCATTTATAATCATTTGCCTCGTACTGAACCGGTTGTCCTGAAATCAGATGAACAAGGTATTTTCAGATATGCCTGTGATGGCGTACTAATTGGTGTTTCTGTAGAAGATCCTTTTGGAGCTTTTGACCGCAAAACGATATTAGATTATTTGGAAAGTTGCTACAAAGGTCGTGCTGGTACTTTGCAAGCAGGAAAGGGCGGAGCGGGGCGAGGTCTCTTTCAAATTATGGAGATTGCTGATTTAGTCATCTGGAATGTGAAAGCAAGACTAAAGACTGAAATTATTGCTCTGTTTGACATTGATCCGAATAAATTCAAAAGCTCCAAAACATCATCTTTTCATTATTTTTCAGGATAACAATTATGACGTTCTTCCAGAATTACGGAATCTTGCTTTACATTCATGGCTTCATCCGATAAAAAGGTTGAGAACCAGCGTATTTTTTCAGGAATCTGCTGATAATACGAGGTTGGAGGAAATTTTTAAATTATCTATTGATTGATCAATTTTAAAACAGGCTCTTAGAGGGCGTTTAAAAATTATTTCCGTGACGAAAAATCGTCCAAAATGAGAGAGGTTTTTCAGAAATTTGAGGCGAATAGTGAACTATTTAACAAGAATTTCTGGAAGATCCGCTCCATTTTTGGCGGTTTTGCAGTAGGAACATAATTTTTAAACACCCTCTTATACGCATAGTGATATTATGGCAGGAGGTTGGAATCTTTGGCGCGTATGCATTGTTTGTGAGGCAAAACTCTGTGTGACAGTGGATCTTCTGGAGTTTGGCTATCTGGAACAGGGGTATACCGGTCAGAAAGAATTGGGGTTTTATGCAACTTGTAGCATTTGTCATGCTGTGAATATTTTAGATGAGTCCATCATTCCTGAGGTTATTCAAGAAATTGCAAAGAAGAAATTTCATAGCCAAAGGAAGTCGAAGCGGCGAGGGACTTATGCCAAATTAATTGATTTGGAAAAATAAGAAGATTGGTAAGGTGACATAATGGAACAGGCACAATTATTAGATCAAATCACATTTGAGAATATCCATAATCAAAATGAAAAAAGAGTGATAGAGCTGCTTCCGGAAGTATTGGCAGAATTTAAAGGGTACGAACCGAACAAAGTTGACTTCGAGGATATCTATGCGTTGACTCTGAATAAATTGCCAGCCCGTTATATGCAGGCAGAAAGTTATTTTTTTGAGGACTTTGTAACAGATGAGATGATCCAGGATGCTTTGAGGGAGGCCATTGATAAAGTTTTCCAGTCTCCTACAATCCAGGAAGATGAACTCTCGCTTGGAAATGAGTAACCAGGGAGCATGAAGTTGATGAAAACACAACAAATTTATGGAACATGGAAGAGTCCTTTTACAGCAGAAGTACTGTCACAAACTATTGGTTTGAGTGAACCACGCTGGGATAAACAAAAAAATATACTGGTGTGGAGAGAACAGCGTGATGGCAGGGGCACATTAGTTGGTACTGACTTTTCTGGTAATTGTCCTCGAATTTTAACATTTGGACAGGACGTTCGGGCACGTGTAGGCTATGGTGGAGGACATTTTTCTGTTTCCAATGGGGTCGTCGTATTTGTCGGCAATGGAGGAAAAATATACCGACAGAATCTGGATGGTGGTGCGGCTATTGCCATCACACCTGGTTTTGGGCAATGTGCTTCTCCACAAATTTCTCCTGATGGTAAAAAAGTGGTTTATGTTTACGAATTTGAAGGAGAAAGTGGATTGGCAATGGTTTCTCTGGATGGAAAGAGTTGGCCCCAAAAATTGGTGACGGGTGATGATTTTTATATAGATCCCCGTTGGTCTGCAGATGGCAATTGGTTATGCTGGATATGCTGGAATCATCCAAATATGCCCTGGGATGGCAGTTTCTTGCAGATGGTTTCTGTTTCAGGAAAACAGCTTTGTTCGGATTTGTCTAGGGAAGTACAGACCATCGCTGGAGGAAAATATGTCTCCGTAATTCAACCTGAGTTTTCTCCTGGCAACGATTATTTGGTCTATATCAGCGATGCCAGTGGATGGTACAATTTGTATCTCTATGATCTCAAGACTAGAAATCACAAGGCTATTGCCCAAGAAGATGCCGAATATGGAGGACCTGCCTGGGTGTTGGGAATGAGATCTTATGACTGGATGAACGAGGGGCAACAATTAGCAGCCATCAAAAATGTACAAGGGTTTTCTTCTTTACAAATCATTGATGTGGCAACAGGCAACAAATCGCTCCACCCTTTGATTGAGGAACACTACACTCACTTTGAATCAATTAATGTTTCCTCTCAAGGAAAAGCTGTTTTATTGGCAAGTCGTTATGATACGCCAGTGCAGTTGATCACTGTTTCGCTCAATGAAGAAGAATCCAACTTGCAGATACTCCAACGTTCTGCCAATGAACAAATTCCTGCTGAAAATTATGCCAAACCAGAATGTTTGCAGCCCAAAAACGAAAAAGGGCAGATGATTTATGGTTTGTTCTATCCTCCACAAAATCCTGATTTTGAAAGCAAAGGAAATCCTCCCCTGATTGTACAGGTTCATGGAGGACCTACCAGTCAGGCATTACCGGTATGGAAAGGCGATATCCAATTCTTCACATCTCGTGGATATGCCTACCTGGATGTGAACTATCGGGGCAGCAGTGGCTATGGAAGGCATTATCGCGACCTGCTCACTGAACAGTGGGGAATCTCTGATGTTGAGGATGCGGTGTTCATGGCATCCTATTTGATACAAGAAAAACGGGTAGATCCTCAAAGAATCGTGATTAAAGGAAGCAGTGCTGGGGGATACACCGTCTTACAGGCTCTGGTTAATCATCCCACTTTCTTTCGTGCCGGTATCTGTTCTTATGGTATTTCGAACTTGTTTAATTTGGTTCAAGATACACATAAGTTTGAACAACATTACACAGATTCTTTAATTGGTGTTTTGCCTGAAGCTGCTGGTGTATTTCATGAACGTTCTCCTATATTCTTTGCCGATCAAATTGAGCGTCCATTGATTTTATTCCAGGGAGCAGAAGATAAAGTGGTCCCGATTAATCAGTCCGATGCCATTAGCGCCTCTTTAGCCAAACGTCAAGTTCCTCATGAATACCATGTGTTTGCAGAGGAAGGTCATGGCTGGAGAAAACAGGACACCATTGCAAAATATTATAAAGCAATCAGTAATTTTTTGGAAAAGTATGTGATTTTTTTGACTTGAATATCCAGGAGGGTATGACAAACATATAAAGATGTGTGGAACACTGCATAGAGTTCTTTAAAGAACTACGCCCGCATCTATTCAGTGATCCACACTAGAGAAGCCATAGTAACGAGTTCAATCTACCACATCTGGCAGATTAAACTATCCGTAATTCTACGTAGTTTGTAAAATTTTATTTGGGAGGCGGTTGATTAGTCTTCAAAGCTGGCTAATGCTTTTTGTTCGTTGGGATAAATGTTGATGATTTCTGTCAAAAGACCAATGGAGAAAATGCGGTTGATATTTTGATTTAAGCAGCAAATGTTTAAATTTTTCTTCATCTTTTGTAATTCCTTCTGCACCGCAATAATATTACCAAGGCCCGCTGAATTGACTTGGTCTGTATTTTTGAGATTCAAGATGATTCCCTTAAAATTTTCATTAGTCAGAAATGTATTAATGTATCCTCTGAATTCATTTGCTGTTTCCTGAACCAACTCTCCTGCAATAGAAACAATGTGCACATCGTTTTCGATACGATGGGTGATATGCAATCCTTTTTTAACCGTAACGATTTTGAAATCTTCTAATGCTTCTTCCAGTGAGGCACAAATATTGATCAGCTTGTCAATCCCTGATAAAATCAAAACCTCAAAAACCATTTCAGATGGATTGCAGAGAACTAGTTTTTTGCGTAATTTTTCGGATTCTCCATACATCAAAGCCAGAATTCCAATTCCCATGGAATCCAAATGACGAATCTTTTCTAAATCGACCACAATCCCAGATGTTTTTTCGGCAAAGGCTGAGACCTTTTTGATAATGTTTTCCACTTCATCTTCAGTGATTTCCCCAGACAATGACAAGATAAGAACATTGTTTTGGATACGGTGAGAAAATTCCATAGCAACTGTTTATAGTCCTTTCATGAGGGTCCTGTATTTTTTAACCACATATAACTGCCTTGATTGCTGATCCATTGCAAGTGGAATTTTTAGAAAATCCCTAATCCCCAAAGATTTGAATGTCATGGATTTGTTCATTTTTTGAGGGTGCGCTCCATATTTTGCCATGAATAATCACACTGAATCAGCATTTCAAAAAAGGGAGCTGTGTCTCGAGTGGGAGATATATTTTCACTATCAATGATGCGATAGCCAGTGGGACAGATCGTGATTGCTTTTTCAAAACATTCGGCCTTGGTCGATTTGCATCGCACAAAATAGCCAGAACCTCCATCCGGTGCAGTCAGTCTGGAGGCGGTGGGACCACAGCTGGCCAGCAAGATGAGAAAGAGCATGAAAGAGAAGTGTTTCGGCATTTGATTTGACTTCCAGTAGTTTAAAAATTATGATTTCATTATTATTCAGCCGCTAAGCACACGAAGTATCACAAAAAATATTTTTATAGTGAATTTTTTCATGTATTCAAAGTATCAATCAAGTACAACGATAGCGTTTCCATTCCAAGCTTTCTGAACTCTCAAAGTTGATCAGTAACTGAGATGGCCTTCAGTTGTTATTCCGTCATTGAAGATTTGAGCATTTTCTCATTCGGTCAGTTCAGAAATATTCCCTACGTTTACAAGGATTTTTTAAAATTTAGTGTTCCTTCGTGTCATTTCGTGGCTAAGTTACACGTTTTATTTTTAGTTGAAGTATTCATTTCTAAATATATAAGGCCATTTCGATGGAAGCAAGAGCTAAGTAAAAACAATCATATAAAGAGGAGCAAAGAATGCCAAAATTGAGAAGCAGTACCACAACACAGGGACGAAATATGGCAGGAGCACGAGCACTTTGGCGGGCTACTGGTATGAAAGACGAGGATTTTCAAAAACCAGTGATTGCGATTTCCAATTCGTTTACCCAATTTGTTCCTGGCCATGTTCATCTTTTTGATGTGGGGCAGCGAGTAAAAAAGGTCATTGATGCCAATGGGGGATTTGGCGTGGAGTTCAATACCATTGCCATTGATGATGGAATTGCCATGGGGCATGATGGGATGCTTTATTCCTTGCCCAGTCGTGATCTGATTGCAGATTCTGTGGAGTATATGGTCAATGGCCATTGTGCGGATGCGTTAATTTGTATCAGTAACTGTGATAAAATCACACCTGGCATGCTTCTGGCGACCATGCGCTTGAACATCCCAACTATCTTTGTTTCAGGTGGTCCGATGGAAGCAGGAGTGTCTGGTGAGCAAAAACTGGATTTGATTGATCCAATGATTGCTGCTGGCGATAGCAGTGTTTCAGATGAACAACTGGAACAACTGGAACGTTCTGCCTGCCCCACTTGCGGGTCTTGCTCTGGCATGTTTACTGCCAATAGCATGAATTGTTTGAATGAGGCGCTTGGGTTGGCATTGCCAGGAAACGGAACCTTGTTGGCAACACATGCTGGTCGCTGGAAACTGTTTGAGGCGGCTGCTAAACGTATCGTGGAGATGGCCAAAGAGTATTATTATCAGGACAATGAAAAGGTCTTGCCTCGATCCATTGCCTCTTTTGAAGCCTTTTCCAATGCTATGGCACTGGACATTGCAATGGGAGGTTCCACTAATACAGTCCTGCACCTCCTGGCCATTGCCCATGAAGCCGGTGTGGATTATACGATGAAAGAAATGGATGTGCTCTCTCGCGAGATTCCCACCTTGTGTAAAGTGGCTCCATCCTCTCACTATCATGTGGAAGATGTGCATCGGGCTGGCGGCATCATGCGCATTTTGGAAGAACTTTCCACAAAAGGAGTCATCCGTGAGGATTGTTGGACGGTTTCTGGAATGAGTGTTGGAGAACAAATTAAGCAATACAGTCTTCTTTCTGGTGAAAACCCTGCCGCGGAAGCACTTTATCGGGCAGCTCCCGGTCGTGTGCCCACTCAGATTCCATTTTCACAGAATAAATCTTATGAAGAACTCGATTTGGATGCAGAAAAAGGATGTGTCCGATCTGTAGAACACGCCTACAGTCAAGATGGTGGATTATGCATTTTATATGGCAACATTGCAGAAGATGGTTGCATTGTCAAAACAGCCGGGGTTGATGAGAGTATTTGGACTTTTGAAGGACCTGCCCGAATTTTTCATTCTCAAGATGCAGCCTGTGATGCCATTCTTGGTGACCAAATCAAAGCCGGAGATGTGGTGCTGATTCGTTATGAAGGACCACGAGGAGGACCAGGAATGCAGGAAATGCTGTATCCGACTTCCTATATTAAATCAAAAAATCTTGGTGCAGAATGTGCCTTGGTCACCGATGGCCGCTTTAGCGGAGGAACTTCTGGTTTGAGCATTGGGCATATTTCACCAGAAGCGGCGGAAGGCGGAGCCATTGGTTTGGTCGAAGAAGGAGATATCATCCGAATCGATATTCCAAACCGAAAAATTGACGTGAAACTTTCAACGGATGAGTTGACTCAGCGTCGGAAAAAAATGGAAGAACAAGGGGAGGAAGCCTGGCAACCTGGCCCCAGAAAACGCATGGTTTCCAAAGCATTGGAAGCCTATAGCCTGATGGTGACCAGTGCTGCAAAAGGTGCAGTCCGAGATTTGAGCCGATTTTAATAGTTTATTCAGGAACCTCTACTTTCTGTGTGCCGAGATGGGTCAGAAAGTAGAGTGAAGCTTTGCCACTGCAAGGGGCCTATTTCTCAGCATTAGCGACTTTATCTGGGAAAAATGTTTTTTGGACTTTTGTCACATACGGAGCTACCTTCTCTGACATCCGCTTGTAATGAATATAAAGTGGATCCTCTTTCAAGCCTTCTTTTCCTCCCGCTGCTTGTATGCGCTTATACAAGTCATAATATCCAATGCCCAAGAATGCCACACCAACCAGAATCTCCAGCAAATTCACACCCCTGATACCATAATAAATAAACCCTATTCCAGCTGGTGGGAGAAAAGAAACAGCCATTTCTCTCAATTGTTTTAAATCTTTGAAGTGATACGATTTTTTACTAATAAAGTATAAAATTCCAACCATTGGGATGAATCCAAAAATAAGAATCGATAACGTTAACATAGCCACTCTCCTTTATGAGATTTATCAAATTATTCGTTCCATCATTGAACATTTTTTAATTACTAAAACAAAAAACATACATCAAAAAAATAACATAATAACTGAATTTTTCAAATAAAAAATTTTCATTTTTTTCAGTATTATTAACTATAGACGTCATCTCTTTCAGTTTTGTTCATAAATTTTTTATTTTTTTTGTTTTTTCTCAATTATTCCTCAGAAGCCTTATTAAAAATGGTATGCTACTAAATAGTAGAAGTGGATATTATTTTGTGAAAATTCATAGAAACTTCACCATAAAAAACAATGATTTTTACATCAAAATGATCTTTTTTAAATTTAACTCATTGATTTTATTGATCTCCATTATTTAATAAACATGATCTATTAAATACTGAATAATGAACAAAATTATCTAACAAAAATCGGAGTTAAAGGACTGGAATTATGTGAGTGGTGTAATAAAAATATTAAAAAATGAAATTATTGGAAATATGTATTTTTATGTAACAAAAAATACATATTTTTTTAGAGTAACAAAAAAAATATTTATTTCTTAAATAAATTTTTTAATTGAAAAGAGTTATTGTCTTTTTGTGATTTTCTTTAAAAGTTATCAACAGTAATGTTATCCAAATAATGGGTCGTGCCCTCCAAATAGAGGTCAGCAGTCTTAATTCCAGTTGCTTCTTTGGTTGGTGTGCTGTAGATAAAAGTGATCATAGGGTAGACATTGGTTGATGTTCTTTATAACTATTTGCGAGAATATTATGGCAGATCGTCCCGTTGCTTTATCAGTGGAAAATATCCACAAGAGTTTTGGTTCTTTAAAAGTCTTAAAAGGAATTTCGCTAACAGCCCATGAAGGGAATGTGGTCGCCATGTTGGGTTCCAGCGGGTCAGGAAAAAGTACATTTTTGCGTTGCATCAATTTGCTGGAAATCCCAGACAGTGGAAAAATTGTTGTTTCTGGAGAAGAAATTCACTTGCATCAAGATAAGCATGGAGAGAGTAAAATACAGGATAAAAAGCAGGTGGAGCGGATGCGGACCCGACTGGCGATGGTATTCCAACAATTCAATCTTTGGTCCCACATGACAGTACAGGCAAATGTGATGGAAGCTCCTGTGCATGTTTTAAAGGTTCCTAAGCAAGAAGCAGCAGAAAAAGCAAAATATTATCTGGAACAAGTTGGCATTTTTGATAGAAAAGACTATTATCCTTCCCATTTGTCAGGAGGACAGCAACAGCGCGCTGCGATTGCCAGAGCCTTGGCGATGGAACCGGAAGTGATGCTGTTTGATGAACCGACCTCTGCCCTGGACCCTGAACTGGTAGGAGAAGTCTTGGCAGTCATGAGGAAATTGGCAGAAGAAGGCAGAACCATGCTCGTGGTTACCCATGAAATGGGATTTGCCAGAGAGGTGTCTTCCCGTGTTTTGTTTTTACATGAGGGAAGTATTGAAGAAGATGGTTCTCCAACTGAGGTGTTTGAAACACCAAAATCGGAAAGATTTCGCCAATTTTTGGCGAAAAATCTTAAATAATCAACAACCAATGGAGATAATTATGAAAAAACGTATTTTTTTGGTATTTGCTCTTTTTATTTTAATTTGGGTGGGAACACTTCAGGCAAAAGACTGGAAAAAAGTAAGAATTGGGATCGAAGGAGCCTACCCCCCTTTTAGCTCTATCAATGCAGACGGACAACCCGTTGGGTTTGATATTGATATCGCCTTGGCTTTGTGCAAAGAAATGGGAGCTACGTGTAAGTTGGTTCCTCAAGACTGGGATGGAATCATTCCTGCTCTATTAGCCAGAAAATATGATGCGATCATTGCCTCAATGTCCATTACAGAAGAACGTAAGAAAAAAGTAGCTTTCACGAATAAATACTACAATACCCCCGCCAAGTTTGCTGCGAAGAAAGGCATGTTCCCAAATTTTACCAAAGCGGAGATTGGAAAAGTTCTGAAAGGAAAAACCGTTGGAGTGCAAAGAGAAACAATTCATGACCGCTATTTGACGGATAACTTTGATAGTGTCATGACCATTAAAAGATATGGAACGCTGGATGAAGCGTATTTGGATGCCTTGGCAGGACGTTTGGACGCGTTGATGGCGGACAGTATTGTAATGCAGGATGGTTTTTTGAAAAAAGATGGAAAAGATTTTGAATTTGTCGGTCCAAGTATTGCTGACCCAAAATGGTTTGGAGAAGGTGTTGGCATTGCCATTCGTAAAAAAGACACGGATTTGGTGGAAAAATTCAATAAAGCCATCATGGGCATTCGAGCCAATGGTGTCTATAAGCAAATCAATGATAAATACTTCGATATTGATATTTATT
>JANQHV010000203.1 GCA_028282505.1 SAR324 cluster bacterium
TTCGACTACGCAGACGATCCATCGCCGTATCGACGGACCGCTTGAAAATCGAAAAAAATCCTGCGCAAATTCGTGTAAGTTATTTCTGTCACCTTCCTAAAAGTAATTTTTTCGTGTGATTTTGAGGAAATACGACTTTATATTGCTCAATTGAAAATGAAAAATTAAGAGTGAGAATAGGTTACTCATATTTGCCTGTAAAATCAACATTTGCTATATGATATTTTAGTATGAAAAACATACTGATCGACACATCGTCTGCCATTCTTTTGTATAAGGTCGATTTGTTTTCCATGATAATGGAACATTACCGAGTCATTACGGCAGAGGCGGTGTTTGAGGAACTGACTCAAAACGATTATCCAGATGCTGAGTTTTTTCAAAAAAGCCTATTCATGCAAAGGCAAACCATCCAGTATAATCATAATGGCAATCTGCTGAATCAACATTTGTATCACGATCTAATTTCTTTGGGCAAAGGAGAGAGAGAAACCATCTATCTTTACCAGGAAGGAAATGCCGAGTTTGTGGTCATTGATGATTACAAGGGGGCCAGGTATTGCAAAGATCATTCGATTCCGTACACCAATGCTCTTTTGATTCCCCGTGTCTTGTGGATGGCAAAAAAACTCGATTCGTCAGCTTACCACGAAAAGACAGACTACCTTCTCCAACAAGGGCGCTACTCAAAACATATTATTGACTATGCCCTCCACTGCACACAACAAGATCTGCAATATTTTCTACCATAACCCATACCTTAGATCACAGAAAACGGGGGTGAGCATATTTTCGGTCAGTTTTACGAAAACAACTTCCCCTCCTTAAATATGATCATGCCACAGAAAACATTGTCTTTGTGATCAAAAAATAAAAGTTTGGCAAGTTTTGTGAATTACTGAAGCTTCATAATAAATTCTATTAGAGGGTTTCCCGAAATTCTTTTCGAAGCGAAAAATCGTCCAGAATGAGGGTGGTTTTGCAGCAAGATAAGAATTTCGGGAAACCCTCTTAGACAGTCATTGGAGAATGAAATGAAAATAACCCATCGTATCCAAAAAGACATCTGTATTGTATCCATTAACGGAAAAATAACAGCAGAAGAAGAATTGAAAGTACGTACTTATATTTTTGGTTTATTGCACATCTATAAACACAAGACAGTTGTCATTGATTTTGAAAAAACGTCAGACATGAATTCGATTGGGATAGAAGCCATTATGCTGTTACACCGGAAATTTCAGCAAGAGCGGATCAAATTGGCTGCTTGCCAGCTCAACAGACACATTTCCCGAATTTTTGAGATCACTCGTCTCGATCACATGATTCCCGTTTTCCGTACAGAAGCATGTGCCCTGGCATCCCTCAGTTAAGAAGATCAAAAGCTCCCCGTTTAAGCGTTGAATGTCTTGGTTCAAAGCATTGCTGCATACGAGAAACTGGCTGAGAAAATGGATCACCTAAAGCGATTTCCTGCCAAGCTGTCGGAAACGTAATGCATTCAAGGTAACAAAGATCGAACTGAACGCCATGGCCAATGCGGCAAAAAGCGGGTTGATCAACCCCATCATGGCAGCAGGGACAGTGAAGGCATTATAGGTTAATGAAATGCCAAGGTTCTGCTTGATGAGTTTTTTAGTTTGTTGAGAAATTTGGAGAACATGAAGAATCCCATGAAGCTGTGAATGCATTAACACAATATCTGCAGTGTCTAATGAAATATCAGTGGCATTCCTAACGGCAATTCCTACATTGGCTTGATTGAGCGCAGGCGCGTCATTGATCCCATCTCCCACCATCAACACACGTTTTCCTCCTTCCTGAAGTTTTCGAATATATCCTAGCTTTTGATCAGGTAGCAAGTTTCCATGAGCTTCAGCAATTCCCAAATGCTGAGCCAGATAATTGACAGCATTTTGGTGATCTCCAGAGAGGATATGTGTGTGTATCTGCATATCTTCCAAGGTTTTCATGATTTCTGGGGCTTCATGGCGTAGCGTATCCTGTAAGACTATTTTTCCCTGCAGGGTCTGGTTGATGACGACATAGATTTCCAGATAAGGTTGCTCCGAAGAAGTTTGCTCACTTGCCGACTCAGGAATGACAACCTCATGTTCTTTCAATAACAGTCGATTTCCCGCAAGAATGAACTGTCCTTCGATGTATCCTGAAATTCCACGTCCTGGGTAGGTTTGGAAAGCTTGGGGTTCCATGGTCGGAATATCGGATGGTGATAACGGTTGATCAAGAGAGGTGGCATAATTTTGGATGGCATCGGCAATAGGATGTCTGGCCAGATTTTCGAGTGGAAGAATCAGTGGGAACCATTGCGCAAATGCTTTGTCTCCCAGGTCATGTACAGAAACCACTTGCATAGTGCCTTCCGTTAAAGTGCCCGTTTTATCAAAAATGATATCAGTGATTCGGGTTGCTTCTTCCAGCAAGTCTCCTCCCTTGAATAACAGTCCCAGACGTGTGGCAATGCTGGTGCCTGCTAAAATTGCAGTTGGTGTGGCCAATCCCAAGGCACAGGGGCAAGCAATGATGATGACAGAAACAGCAATGAGCCAGGCAGACTTGTTTTCTGTTGCTCCCCACCAAGTCCAGTACATCCAGGTTCCCAGGGCTAAGAACAAGATCACCCACACAAACCAGGAGGCCACATGATCAGCAATTCGTTGAATTTTCGGTTTGTGTTGGGAAGCATCTTCCACAAGGCGGACAATACGCTGCAAAACTGTATCTTGTCCCACTGCTTGAGCCACCATCACAAATGCCTTAGATTGATTAGCGGTCCCGCCAAGTAGGGTTTCACCTGCTGTGACAAAACGCCATTGGGATTCTCCTGTCAAGGAAGATTCATCAATTTCTGTCTCTCCCTCCTCAACTATTCCATCCACAGGCACCGTATCCCCAGGGCGGACCAACAGTCGATCCCCAGTTTCGATTTCATCCAGGGTGACGGTTGTTTCTTCATTATGGTCCCCTAACCGTGTTGCAAATTTGGGTGATAAGCTGGAAAGCCGCTCTGTAATGGAAATAACTTTGGTCTTGGTGAGGTGTTCCAGGGTGCGGCCAATGAGCAGGAAAAAAATAATCATCGCACATGAGTCGAAATAGGTATCTCCTGCTTTGGTCACCAGCGTGACGACCGAATAAATAAAAGTGATCCCCACGCCTAGTGCGATGAGAAAATCCATGTTGGGTTGCCGAACCTGCATAGCACGCCAAGCCCCCTGCCAAAACGGAATAGCACTGTATGCCATAGCTGGCAAACTAAGCACACCTGAAATGGTCTCGAACAGAAATTTGTATTCTTCCTCCATCCCACTAAAATACCCGGCATACAAGGAGATACTGAATAGCATGATATTGCCGGCGCAAAATCCAGCCACAGCCAGACGAAGCAGGATTTGGCGCAACAAATTCTGCCGATGTTGCTCATGAAGAGCAGGGTCGTAGGGAAGTGCTGTGTATCCGATTTTATGAAATTTTTCTAGAATTTCGGACAGCTTAATTGCTTGTTGATCCCAGACAACATAGGCTCGATGTGTTCCTATGTTGAGCAAGACCTCATGAATGCCATGAGACCGCTGTAAGAATTTTTCAATGAGCCAGATGCAAGCGGCACAATGGATGCCATCGACAAGCAAACTGATTTCATAGAGTCCATCTTCTCTTTGTTTCACATAAGAACGAAAAACACTCTCCCGGTCAAAACGTTGGAAATCTTGTGAGGATTCAAAGTCCACTGGAACTTCGCTTCCAGTAATTTCCCGCTTGGTGTAATACGATCCCAATCCACTCCCATGAATGGTTTCCCAAACAGTGGCACATCCTAAACAGCAGAAATGGTATGTCTTGCCTTCATGCTGAAGGTGGTAAACAGAATCTTGACGAATTGGTAAAAAACAGTGAATGCAAGCAGAATCGGTTGTGTTAGCAAAAGTCATTGATTTTATTGTTTTTAATATGCGTTGGGGATAATTGATATTTTTCTACAGACTGGTGATTTACTTGAAATCCATCACCCAATAACGAATCAGTTTTACAAAGGTTTCATGAAGGTGATTATCAGCAGTATGACCACATGAGGTATCTTCCTGAAATATCATTTTCCTCATCCCTCATCAACAATGGTTCTGACAGTTTTTATAAGCCATTGATAATATTGGTTTTATTTGTCATCCTGAGCTTGCCGAAGGATCTCGTTAAATCGTTGATATTAAAG
>JANQHV010000209.1 GCA_028282505.1 SAR324 cluster bacterium
CTCAACCTCTTCTTTTGATAAGACTTCCGGGAGACGTTTTGGTGTTTTTCGCTTTGGGATTTTCAGATAAATCTCCCAGTCAGCCAACACTTCATTGTAAAAGAACATCATCGCGCTAGCAGCCACGTTGCAAGTGCTCCAGGATAAATTACGCTCTTTGGCTAAATGGCGTAAATAATCATGGATTGCCGCCTCACTCAGTTTATCTGGGGAGCGGTGGTAGTATTCAGCCAAACCAGCCACTGCTTTGGCATAGGATTGTTGGGTTTTAGGGGAGAATCGTTTCAATTGCATGAGCTGGATCATGCGTTGACGTAGAGGGCTCATAGGATCACTCCTTCATTGAGGTGCTTCATTAGGCCATTCACCACGAATGACTTCTAAAGGCGGGCGAAGCTCAATTTAGAGGTTCCTACAAAGACGATGCCAAGATGAAATAGTTGTTTGGAAGAGGGTGTCGCAGGCTGAAGCTGCAAAAAACCGCCGAGGAACGAAGGCTTAGTTCAACAAATGATTCTATTGTTCTGTATATCTTCTTAACGTCGAAAATTTATTCGAACCGTTATGAAATCACTCACTAATTTACACATATCGTTTTCTGTGCTTCAAAACTTTATCTATCGGCGTTTTCGCTTATGTCTTGGCAATATTAACTTGACAAGTTTTCCTATTCTCCTATCTAGGGTTTTTCCGTGTATCATTCCATAAAGAAAGATATGGTATTTATGGAAGATTCTCGAACTGCGTAGTATACCTCCCTTCTTACGAACCAATTTGAATCGAGTTTGCAAAAAAAGCATTCAAAAAAAATTTCATCAGGTTGAAACATTGTTAGCCCGTTTTTAAGGGTCACAAATTTTTGTTGAATTATCTAGTTTTCGATGAACGAAAGAAATCATGGAAAAAGTCACTCGTTAGTCTCATTACCTTCATCCTCTTTCTTTTTCCGGGAAAGGGTGAATATGTCAAATATACGTCACTTATCCAGCTTGTTTGAAATGTCTTGCAGGATTTTACCAATGTTGTCGAATCCTCCTTTGACGGAGGATTCTAAGGAATCAAATTTTCCTTTGACAGTGGATTCTAAGGAACTCAGTTTTCCTTCCAGTCCTTTGGTGGCAAGAGTATTGTTGTCAATCTTTTCAACCAGTTCTTCTCTTAATTGTTGAAAGCCTTCTCGGGTTTCTTGTCTCAAGTGTCCAAAACCTTCTCGGGTTTCCCGTCTCAAATGCAGAATTTCCTCGACCAGTCCCTGGTCTCGAACAGGTTCTCTGTCCTCAACTTCTTTAATCTTCAGAACCAATAGTTTGATGATCGTTGCTGCGTCTTCTAACGATGTGATTTGAATTTCTTCAGCGTTTGGTAAGTGCATAGTGACCTCCTGTGATCACCATAGCAAATATGAAAAGAGAGGGCAAAACAATCATTCATTCCAGGCACTCGTTCTTGCCAAGAAACTCAATTTGGTGCTAAAGTAAACAGAAAATCAAAATCATGGAGGCACCCATGGGACGAATACGTCAGATGATTGCAGTAAAATTAAATTTTGAAAAGTGAATCAATACATGAAAACCAGTTGAGAAAATGCGTCTTTCTCGGTTAAGGAAAGCTAATGGCACAAAACCAAACAACTTCAATAAACTTCGAGGCATTCAAACAAGCCTATCGTAACTTCGATATCCGTCCTCTCAGCGGTCAACAATTTAAAGACTTCTATGTGGAAGAAGTGGCGGGAGAAGGGGTCGGGCAAATTGTCAACACCATCGAGTTGGCAGGCGACAGTTATGAGAAGCTATTGGTGATCGGCCATCGTGGATGTGGCAAATCCACCTTGTTACGGAAAGTAGCTCAGAAGTTGGAAAACAAATACCACATCGTCCTCTTTTCCGCAAAAGACGTGATTGATTTTGAGGACGTAAAGACTATTGATCTCTTGTTGAGTACCTACATGCAAGTCCTGCTTTCCATGAAAGATGAAGGAATCGATCATTTTTTATCTCCTTTTGAAAAAATGCTGGATACTGTTAGACAACGCTTGGAGTTGAAGGAGGTGGGGGTGCGATTACTGGGAGCATTGTCGTTTAAAATTAGAACCGAAAAAGAGTCACGATCCGCTCTGCGTGAAAATCTCCAAACCCAGCTTGAAATCCTCCATAAAAACCTTTCCCGTGCCTGTGGGGATATTTACCAGCAAACCGAAAAAGAAGTCTTAGTCATCATTGATGACTTGGACAAGTTGAAACCTGACTTTGCTGCCGAGATTTTTTTTGATAATATCAATCTGCTCATGATGCCAGAGGTCAAAATCGTTTATACTCATCCCCTGGATACTTACTATAGCCCGGCATTCCTTTATGCCGAATATACGGATCAATTCATTTCTCCGATTAATCTCCGTAACAAAGCTGATGAAGAGCAGCCCGTATCTTTGGAAAATCTGCAGCGATTGGTTCTCAAGCGAATCGATCAAGAATTGATTGAAGAGGAAGCATTAACCACTTTGATTGAACACAGTGGTGGCTTGCTGCGCGATTTGGTCAAATTCATGCGTAGCGCCTGTAAAAAATCCATTGATATGGGAACGCCAATCATCAATCAAACGATTGCGGAAGAAGTTATCAAGGAACATGCCAATGAATACGAACGGTTATTTGATTTCCTTAATTATGAAACAGATGCACGAGAAATCATGGAAACTCGTAAAGTAAAAAAAATCGAGAAAACAGCATTGACTTATTTAGTTCGCTATTTGTTTGTCCTCGAATACCGGCAACAAGATACCACCTGGTTTGATGTGCATCCTTGTTTGAAAAAAGTGTTGTTGTCAGAAGACTAAAAAAGCAAAAACATGCAAACACCTTCCTTCTCCACAAACTTCGAAAAATCATACAGTGAACTGAAAACAGAACTCTGGATTGGGGAAACAGGCGCTTTATTTTTGGCTTTATATCAAGATGAACGCACGCCTGAACGGGTAATCAATCGCCTGAAAGCAGACCTACCGGAACATTTTGAATTTCCCATCTATCTAGACGAATATAAATTACAATTTCCTTTATTTTTTCACATGAGTTTTGAGCCAACAGGCCAGCAAAGCAATATTTTTCATGTGATGAATCTTCCTCAGCTTTCCGAAGACTCTTTGCGCTATTTGTTGCACTCCCTCCAACACGGACGGGATTATCTGGAAACCGGTGCCTACTCGCTAGTCTTTTGGATTACTCCTCAATTGGAAAAAGAACTCTTCCGGGGAGCCCCTGATTTCCATCACTGGGTTTCTCACACCTATGATTTTGTCGAACTGGCAGCGGATAACGCAAACTTCCAGAGTTCCCCTTCCTTGCTCCCTCTCAACAAAATCAATGGTTATCTGGAAAAAGTCATTTGGCAATACGAACACTGGCAAGAAGTGAAAGAAAGTGGCGAGGATTTTTTGATCGAAGTGATGGAGCGAGCGAATTTACGTGAGTACTATGTTACTTCTTACTGCAAGGATAAAAAGGGAAAAAAACATTCTCTTGATGAACTATTACAGGAGTTTTTAGCTAAGGATGCTTCTCATTTTCTGACCCTCTTGGGTGATTTTGGAACAGGAAAATCTTCGTTTTCTTTGCACCATTATATTCACCTGGCCAGGCAGTATTCAGAGGATCACTCCAACCGCATTCCAATTTTTATTTCACTGAAAGGCTATCCAGGTCGGTTGAATATTGAGCAATTCATCCTCCAGGAATTCTATCAAAAATTTGACATCCAGCTCTCTTTTGACATTTTTCAAAATTTGGCACTCCAAGGGAAATTTGTTTTCTTTGTCGATGGTTTCGATGAAATGGCTTCTTTGTCTGAACAGGAACTGACTCTACAAAATTTCAAAGAATTGACTAAGCTTACCTTTGAAAATGTCCTGTTCATGACAGATCCTTCAGGAAAAACGAAAAAAGCCAATAAGGTTTTTTTAACCTGCCGCACTCATTATTTTCTTTCGGCAGCTCAGGAAACGGAGCTGCTCAGAGCGGATTATACAATTCTCTATCGTAACTACGCCACTAAAAGTAATTATCAAATCGCCCGCATTCATCTGCAGGAATTCAACGATCAGCAAATAAAACAATATGTTCTAAAACATATCCAAAACCAACAAGAAACAGAGAGCATTTTAGGCATCATCAAAAACACTTACAATTTGCAGGAACTTTCCACCCGTCCTCTTTTGTTAGAGATGATCGTGAAAACCATTCCTTCTTTAAAAGGAAAAGGCTCAATCAATGCCGCCAGCCTTTACCAAGCCTACACGGGTATGTGGATCGAGAGAGACGACTGGCGTTCTCAAATGACTGCGGAAGGAAAACGCCATTTTATGTGGCAGCTTGCCCTGAAGATGCTCAACAAAGGAGGAGGTGATTTTTCCTTGCATTATTCTGAATTGGACAAGCCTAACACAGAACATCTGAAAAAGAATTTTGCAAAAGAAGAAGATTATTACAAGTATGAAACAACAACGTGTTCTTTTTTGCATCGGGATTCAGAGGGCAATTATAAATTTGTCCATAAATCCTTCATGGAATACTTTCTGGCGGAGTGTTTTTTTGACTCCATTAAAAAGAAAAAGACGAGAGTCGTTGACTATGAAAAATTAAATGAAGAAACAAAATTTTTTTTGAAGCTCTTTGTTTCGTTGAACAAGACAGGCTTGGATGGTCTTGATTTGAATAGTTTATCTCTGACAAAAATTGACTTAAATGGAGCCAGTTTGAGAGGAGCCAATTTGAGTGGGGTCGATCTTAGAGAAACCAATTTGGGAGGAGTCGATCTAAGGCAATTCTATCTTAGGGGAGTTGACCTGAGTGAAGCTGATTTGAGTGAAGCTGATTTGAGTGAAGCTGATTTGAGTGAAGCTGATTTGCATAAAGCCGATCTGCGTAAAGCCGATCTGCGTAAAGCCAATTTGAGTGGAACCTATCTGAATGGAACCTATCTATGGAAAGTTAACTTACATGGAGCAAATCTGAGCAGAGCAAATTTGAGTAGAGCTGATCTGTGGGGCACTGATTTAGGAAAAGCTAATCTTTCAGATGTTGATCTACGTAAAACCAATCTGAGTGGAGCAAATCTGAGTGAAGCCGATTTGCGAGGAGCTAATCTCCGTGGATCTGACTTGTTTGGAACTGTTCTATCGAATACTTTATATTCTAAAAAAACCCAATTTCCGGATAGATTTAAACCTGCTGCACATAATATGATTCTTCTTCCAGAAGAAAATCAAGAATCGACTTAAGGTGATCTCATCCAAACAAACGAATTCGTCTGGAATGTTGAACACGGTTTGATATTTTGAGGTTTTTACCTCAAACACAAAGGAAGAATGGTAGGAAGACCGAAGAAGGAGCAAGATCAGGAGGCAATTGAACTGATTGAGAAATTGAAGGAAGAGCTGGGCTGTAAAACAGATACAGAACTGGCGAATGCCATTGGGGTTGACAAGAGCCATGTTTCTCGATGGAAAATCAGAGGCTTTACAGAGCGGATTTTCAGAGTTTGGGAAGAGGAACAGGCATGGGGAGATTGATTAAACGACTGGAGTCTCTCCTTGACATGTCAATCGAGGAATTACTGGAAAGAATAACTTTTAAAGAACCATTGGCAAAGAAAAGAGGAATGTGCTATAGGAAGGAATTCAGAACATTTTTCTTTAATAATCATCATAGAGAGGAAGGCATATGAAACATTGGTTGATGATTGGGTTGTTGTTCATGGTTCCTGCCATGAGTCAGGCCCAGGAAAGTAAAGCCGTCAAAACCCCGACCAGTTTGCCGGGTATTAACATCGTGGAGGTCGATA
>JANQHV010000217.1 GCA_028282505.1 SAR324 cluster bacterium
TAATAGAGAATAAGTTGCATTACAAAGCCTTATTAGAAGCAGTCACTGATTATGTATATACCGTACATCTAGAAGATGGAGAAGTGGTTTCTACATACCATCACCCTGGATGTGTGAATGTCACAGGGTATACCTCGGAAGACTATCAGACAGATCCCAATCTCTGGTATCGGATGATTCACGCAGAAGATCAAGCAGAGATCCTTGAGCATTCCAGTAACCTGATTGCCGGTAAAGAATCTGGATTTATTGAACACCGTATTATTCATAAAGATGGTTCCATTCGATGGGTGAGAAACACTCCTGTTTTACACAAAAATCCAGAAGGAGAGTTACTGGCATATGATGGAATTATTCGAGACATTACCGCAAGTAAGCAAGCAGAAGAGATCCTGGCAAAATATAGAAGTGTGCTTGAGCAATTGGTAGAAGAGAGGACGATTGAATTAAAACAAGCAAACGAAAATCTACAACAGGAAATTGCGGATAGAAAACAAGCCGAAGAAGAGCGTCAGCGTTTAGAAGGAGAATTACGGCATACTCAAAAAATGAACGCCATTGGGACATTGGCGGGAGGTATCGCCCATGAGTTCAATAATATCCTTGCTATTATCATGGGATATGCCGAATTATTAATGCCTGATTTTCCAGAAGGAACTGAACAAAAACAAAGTCTTGATCGTATTTTTATTGCAGGAGAACGAGGTAAAAATCTGGTCCAGCAAATCCTGACATTCAGTCGGAAAAATCAGCAGAAGTACATACCCGTGCATCTTTCTCCCCTCATTAAAGAAGCACTGGAAATGATGCGATCCACTTTTCCTGCTTCCATTAAAATCGTGCAAGATTTAAAAAGCAGTCAATTCCAGATCATTGCAGACCCCGATCAGGTTCATCAAGTGATTGTCAACTTATGTACCAATGCGCTGCATGCGATGGAATCTGGAGAAGGAACCCTTTTAGTGAAGCTGGATGAAGTCACTTATGATGACAAAAATCAACCCATTGGATTTGAAATGAACCCAGGAAAATATGCCATCATTACCATCCAGGATACAGGCTGTGGTATCAGCGAGGAGGCACTAGAGCGAGTGTTTGATCCATTTTTCACCACAAAAGAGATTGGAAAGGGAACCGGACTTGGACTTTCAGTTGTCCACGGGATTGTAGAACAACATCAAGGCATCATCACGGTAGATAGTAAATTGGGAGAAGGAACTACTTTTACCATATTTTTTCCTGCGGCTAAGAAAGAATCAGCCGTAGAAGCAGTAGTAGAAGTTTCCAGTGAACAAGGAAGCGGAAAGATCCTTGTTGTCGATGATGAAGAATACTTAGCCCATTTTTACAAAATTGCCTTAACCAAACTGGGATATGAGGTCACAACCGCCAGTAATGGTTTGAAGGCATTGGAAATATTCCAGGCAAATCCAGACCAAGTCGATTTGATTTTTACTGACTACATGATGGCAGGCTTGACAGGAGATAGGCTGAGTCAGGAAATTTTAAAAATTAGATCGGACATTCCCATCATTTTGGCAACAGGATACAATAGTGCAATTTCTGAGGAGAAAGCCAAAACTATTGGCATTCAAGAGTTGTTCATGAAGCCAATTGCCGTTTCCCAACTCAATCACACGATTCAAAAACTGCTCAAGTCAAAGTAGTTCGTGCTATTCCTTCTTCCAAACCAACAGACGATTATTAGCAGGCATAGCATGGTCTTTTACCAGTTGTAGTCCTTGGTCGCAAGCCAGTTCATCTACGGCTTCAAATGCACGAATACCACTTTCAGGATCTCTATTTTTGAGCCAAGCATCAAAGTCTTCATTACTTTTGCTGGTATATGCACCATGATAGTTGAAGGGACCATAAATACACAGAATCCCTTGGGATTCCAGCACCTTTCCGATACCTGCAAAGCATTTTTTTACTTCAGGCCAGCTCATGATATGGAGCGTATTCGCACTGAAAATAGCATCCACGGGCCCAATTGGCCACTCTGTCCAGTTGATATCTAATTCCAGAGGAAGTAGCACATTATTTAACGGGCTTTCTCTGACCCATTCCTGGATGCCAGGACAATTTTCTGCCAAGTCACTGGGTTGCCAAATTAAATGAGGTAAATGTTCTGCAAAATAAACAGCATGTTGACCCGTCCCACTGCCAAGGCCCAGCACTTTTTTACTATTGGCAAAAGCATCTTTCAAAATCGCTAAAATGGGTTCTTTATTACGCTCGCAAGCAGCACTAAATGGTTTCATAAACTCTTCAAGTTTCTATCGTGTTCCAGAAAAAAGGGAGAACTCTAGGAAAAAACTTTTCTGGAACATATATTATGGATGTGTTAGTTCCAGACCAACAATAGTAATGTCGTCTATATAATCTACTGCATTTGCGTGTTTCAATACATGCAGGTATGCAGCTTCAATCAAATCATCAATGGCAAGATGCCGATGATCGAATAAAAATGCTTCCAATCGTTTTTTGCCAAATATTTTACCATCCTGGCTTGGCATCTCAATCAGTCCATCTGTATAAAGGAAGACTTTATCTCCTGGCAACAATTGAATCGCATGGCTTCCGTATTGATCTTGTTGAATTGGCAGAATCCCCAATAAAATCCCATTCGATTTTAATTGCAGAATTTCTTGAGTCTGGCAGCGTACTAAATATCCCGGAGGATGCCCCATAGTAGAGTAAGTCAACATTCTTGTATGAGCATCATAAATGCAGTAAAACGTGGTGGCAAATTTATCTTCTGGAATTTTTCCTTCCAGGGCATTGTTGATTTGCACTATAGTTGTTTGAACATCTCTTAATTTTGGTGCCGTTGTTTTGAACAAGCTGGAAACCATAAAAGAAATCAGTGCCGCTGGGATTCCATGCCCTGTGACATCTGCCACGACAATACCAACCGCATGGCTGTTAAATTCAAAGATGTCATAAAAATCACCTCCTATTTGTTCCATTGGTTCATATTTTGCGACAATGTGGCATCCTGGAATAGCAGGAATAGAAGGTAAGAGTGCTAATTGAGTCTTTCGTGCTTGTTCTAACTCTTGGGTGATACGCTGCGTGAGTTGAATCAAATAATGATTGGTTCTTTCAGCTTCTTTGACATGCTCTATGATGATTTGGTTTTGTTTTTCAAGTTGGCGTTCTGTTTCCTTACGCTCCATCGCATAACGTATGGATCGCTCCAATAAAACACCGTTGATTTGTGGTTTGACTAAATAATCAACGGCTCCTGCTTCCATTGCTTCTAAATCAACACTTCTGTTTGTATCAGACGTTTGTAAAATCATAGGAGCGGTGCATCCTTTTTTAATAGCATCTCTGATAATAGCTGTTCCCTGGCAGGCTCCCAAGTGATAATCGACTAAATAAGCATCATATTGGTCTGATTCAATTGCAGTCATTGCTTCTTCATAATCACGTGCCCAGTCTAACTGATATTGGGTATTAGAAATCTTTTCTAAAAACTTTCCAATAACGGCGTATTGCAGTTCATCATCATCAATGAGAAGTACTTTAATGACCTTTTTGACCATGTCTATTCCTGTCGAAAACGAATGTCTATATGATCAAGGTAATCGTGAAGCTGGTTCAGCAGTACTTGGATGGTTGGCAGTTTTTTTTCTTTTGCGGCAGATTCAATGGATTGTGCTAGATCATTAATGGTTTCCAAGCCATGAGACCCCTTCATTTTATGACCTAACGACTGGATTTCTTGAAAATCTTCATGATCAAAGGCTGTTTGAAGCTCTTGTACTTGTTTTCGCTTGATTTCAAGAATCGTGGGAAGCAATTCTTCTAAGTCTGGATCTAAAATAACCGTATATCGTTTTTTGTCTTTTTCTTCGCATACCTGGAAAAATAATTTTTGCAATGCTTCTCTTTGTACAGGTTTTTTTAGATGCTCTATACACCCAGCATCAAAGGCCTGCTGTAATTCTTCCGCTGTCGAAGACGCCGTTAAAGCCACGATTGGTACTGCCGGGAGTTGATGTTCCTTTTCCCATTCTCGCATCATACGAGTCGCTGTATAGCCATCCATTATCGGCATTTGTAAATCCATTAATACCAAGTCATAGGTACCATTAGTAAATTTTTCCACAGCCTCTTTACCATTACTTGCAGGGTCTACAGATGCTCCAAACGATTGGAGGAGATATTGAAACACCAATTGATTATCTTCTGAGTCCTCCACGAGTAATATTTGAAGATCCTGGTGCTTATTCTGTTGTTCTGCTCTTCCCATGGTAATGTGCTTGCTTTACCAAAGTTGTTGTAAATCTTCCCAACGTCAAACTCACAAAGGGAATTAACGAAATTGAGGAAATGCTTTGGGTACAACCGCCTAATATTGAGATGATGAAATGCAGATTAAAGCCCAAACAAGCATTAGGGAAATTATTTACGAGTTTCTAATTTTTGTTCAATAATATCTTGAAAACTTTTAACCTTGGATGTGTCCGAAATCAAATTGGCTGGTTCTTCAGACTCGGTTCCTAGAATTGCCAGGCTTTCCGGAACATTTTGGTAAAAAGTAAAAGTACTCCCGAGTCCACTGGTTTTCAATATTTGTTTCACTGTGGGATGAACATTGCATAATGCTAATTTTTTACCAGCTTTTTTCATGCGGACAAATTTTCCGCAAATGACACCAATGCCTGAAGAATCTAAAAGCGAAACTCCTTTCATATCCAAAACCAGACTGTTTATTTTAGAATGCTTGGTAACTTGATTTAAAATAGGAGATATGAATTGATTGAAAGACCGGACGGATTGACTGGTTATATTACCACCAACGGCTACGATATATACATTTTTTTCTATGTAGTCTGTAAATGCCAATTCTGCCATTTTTAGTTTTTAATAATGAAGTGTCCAAAAAGGTTTGATGTGTCAGGAAATCGTCTTATATCTTTTAATTACATGGGTTCTTGATTTATGAAAAGATATTTCGACGTATTCGAGTAGATTCGTTTGAATGATTTTTTAGAAGAAACATAATATTCCATTGATTCAAAAGTTTTTTAACCTTACACTTCTTCATCCCTCAGTATAAGTATTCACAATGAAGTGTACAAATTCTTAATCTTGTTCTTAATCCCTCAATTTCCAAAGATTAAGAGTAAGACTGTCACAACAAGAATTTGAACACTTATTTCTGATTAGCGGTACTCAGGGAGCAGACCACCGCATGCAGACCAGGTGAGAGAATACAAAAAATGATAAAAAACTTTTGAATCAATGGAATATCCCGTCACCGTCGCAAAATTAAGAATTAGAGAAAATAGTTGCGATAAAATTTGATTGAGATAATTTTGATTAAATGTCAAATATTATATTTCAGATAAAATGGAATAGAAAACCAAGTGGGTGGACGATTCAATATTGGATAGTTTAAATTGACAAGGAGTTTATGAAAATAGAGCATCGAGTTGAAAAAAATGTGTGTATTATCAAGCTAAAAGGAGATCTTTCATTAGGTGCTGATGCAGAAGTACAAAAATATATCAGACCATTGTTGCATGATAAAAATTTGGTAGGCTTTATTATCAACTTGAAGGACGTCGAT
>JANQHV010000241.1 GCA_028282505.1 SAR324 cluster bacterium
GCCAAACTGATTCCAAGCATGGTCGGTGGATCTGCTGACTTAGAGCCTAGCACTCTAACACTGATCAAAAGCTCCAACAGCATTGTTCCTGCTTCTGTCGAATCAAATATTCTACCAGACCCTTCCTTTACCGGACGTAATATCCACTATGGCATTCGAGAACATGCTATGGGTGCCATTACAGCAGGCATCTATTTAGCTGGTGGTTGGTTGCCTTTTTGTTCCACATTCCTGGTTTTTTCCGACTACATGCGTGCTGCTATTCGCTTGGCAGCACTTTCAAAGATTCCAGTCATTTATGTGTTCACACACGACTCATTTTGGGTGGGTGAAGATGGGCCAACTCACCAGCCAATTGAACAGGTATCATCCTTACGCCTCATCCCCAATTTGAATGTATGGCGACCCTCTGATCCTCTGGAAACAGCGGCTGTTTGGGCTTATGCACTCGAATGTCCAGATGGCAAAGTGCCTTCTGCTTTGATATTGACTCGTCAGGGGGTTGATAAATTAAAGCGTGATCCCGATATGGACCCTAAAATGATTTGGAAAGGGGGATATATCCTCACAGATTCCTCCAGTTCTACACCACAAATCACTCTGATTTCCACTGGCTCAGAGGGCAGTGTGACTCAAGTGGTTCGCGATAATCTGGAAGAGATGGGATATGCGACCCGCCATGTCTCCATGCCATGTGTGAAACGCTTCAAAGGGCAATCTACGGAATACCAGGAATCTGTCTTACCCAAATCTTCTCTAAAAGTAGCTATCGAAGTTGGTTCTACAGAACTCTGGTATCAGTGTGCTGATCATGTGATTGGTATCGATAAATTTGGTAATGCTGCTCCAGGCAAAGTATTAGCCGAAAAATACGGTTTCACTGCAGAGCAAATTACCGAAAACATTAAAAACTGGATATCGCAGCAAAATGTCTAAAGAACAAGCAGAGAGAGAAAAACAACTTGCTGGAGAAGCTGCCGTTTCTTACATCCGATCAGGCATGACTGTAGGACTGGGCACAGGATCAACGGTTTACTATGCCATCAAAAAACTAGGAGAACTGGTACGTGATGGATTATCTATTCAGGGTATTCCGACTTCTGAGCAAACCCATCAATTGGCTACGAATGAGCAAATCCCTTTGATTGGTTTTTCCCAAACAACAGACATTGACATAACCATTGATGGTGCTGACGAAATCAACCCACAGTTGGATATGATCAAGGGGGGAGGCGGGGCATTACTGAGAGAAAAAGTCGTGGCTTCCATGTCAAAAGAAACCATCATCGTAGCAGATTCTTCAAAATTGGTGACCCACCTGGGTAAATTCCCTCTACCGGTAGAAGTGACTCCTTTCGGTTGGCAAACGGTTGCAAAAAAAATAAAAACCCTGGGAGTTCCAGTAGCCTTACGACAACAAGACGAACAAATCCTTATAACCGATAATCAAATGTATATCCTGGATTGTCATTTTGGAACAATTGAAGATCCATCGGCATTAGAATCACAATTAAACAATATACCCGGATTGGTCATCAATGGTCTCTTCATCAATATGGCAACTCGAGTCTTGATTGGAGAAAATAACATTGTCAAGGAACTCATTGCAACAGACAAAGGTACTCCGTGAATATTACCATTGCTCCTTCTATTTTGTCTGCTAATTTTGGCGAAATTTCAGAAGAAATTGAACGTGTTGTGGAAGCAGGAGCCTCCTGGATTCATTTGGATGTGATGGATGGCTCTTTTGTGCCAAATATCACTTTTGGTGCCGTTGCGGTGAAATCATTTAACAAACCCCAAGGTGTTGTCTTTGATGCACATTTGATGGTTGTTCATCCAGAACATCATATCGAAAGTTTTGTCAAAGCAGGCGCCGATATTATTACCGTCCACGCTGAAGCAACCCATCATCTGCACCGCACAGTTCAACAAATCAAAGAATATGGCGTCAAAGCAGCGGTTGCTTTAAATCCAGCCACTCCTCTTGAGGTCTTAGACTGGATTTATCCAGAACTGGATATGGTCCTGCTCATGTCCGTTAATCCAGGCTGGGGAGGACAACAATTCATTCCTGCCATCTACAAAAAAATTGAAAAATTAGCTCACAAGTTTCATGAGCAGGGACTCGCTATTCCGATTCAAGTTGATGGAGGAATCAAGCCCAATACCATCCGGAGGGCAGTTTCAGCAGGAGCAACTAATTTAGTTGCCGGAAGCGCTGTATTTGATAACGGTTCCAGTACAGCAGAGTATCGTGAGAAGATCCAAGCGTTGCTTCAAGAGGCAGAGCAGGGAGTATTGACACGAAGCCAAATTGTCTAAAAAGGGGTTGACTTTTTCAGGACGTGCTTTAAATATAACGGCAAGCTAACTGAACTAGAGAGATTCTAAAGAAATTGGCTTGTCAAAATTCAAACTAAGAGACAGCTCTTAACAGACAATTTACAATCAAGGTAATTAATATTTTAACCTATAATAAATGGGAGAATATATGGCAGTAAACGTAGCTATCAATGGTTTTGGCCGCATTGGACGCTTAGTATTTCGCAAGGCACAAACCAATCCTAATGTAAACATTGTGGCAATCAATGATTTAGTTCCAGCAGATGCGCTGGCTTATTTATTAAAATTTGATTCTACACATGGTCGTGCCGCAGATGATATCTCCGCAGATGGTGGCAATATCATTGTTAATGGAAATACGGTCAAATGTTTCTCAGAAAGAGATCCTGGTGATTTGCCATGGAAAGATCTGGGAATTGATTATGTGATTGAATCCACAGGTATCTTTACAACGACCGAAGGAGCACAAAAACACCTGGATGCTGGAGCAAAAAAAGTGGTTATTTCTGCCCCTGCAAAATCTCCAGAAATCCGAACTGTTGTGATGGGCGTGAATAACGAGACCTATGATCCTGGTGCAGATAACATTATTTCCAATGCATCTTGTACCACCAACTGTCTCGCTCCTGTCGTCAAAGTACTACTGGACAATTTTGGTATTGAAGAAGGATTAATGACAACTATTCATGCTGCCACTGCCACTCAGCCCACCCTGGATGGTCCTTCTAAAAAAGACTGGCGTGGTGGACGTAGTGCGATCTCCAATATCATCCCAGCATCCACTGGTGCCGCAAAAGCAGTTGCTCTTTGTATTCCAGAAGTAAAAGGAAAATTAACAGGAATGGCATTTCGTGTTCCAACTGCTGACGTCTCTTGTGTCGATTTAACAGTACGCTTGGCCAAAGCAACAACTATGGATGAAATCAACGCAAAAATGAAAGCAGCAGCAGAAGGCCCTCTGAAAGGTGTTTTGCAATACACAGAAGAAGCCGTTGTATCAACAGACTTCATCAGTTGTGAAGATTCTTCTATCTATGATGCTACCGCTGGAATCGCCTTGAATGATAACTTCTTTAAGCTGATTTCCTGGTATGATAATGAGATGGGGTATTCCTGCCGACTCGTTGATCTGATCGAATACATGGAGTCTCGAAAATAATTTCTTACCACATAAGGTAAGACTCAACTCTTGTAAAGAGTGCAGAGAAATTTCTCTTCTTTGCACTCTTTCCATCTTTTCATTCCCGTATCATCTCTGAATGCCGGCCATGCTTACCCAAAGATATATCGTTCGTCAGCACACCTTCCGATAAAATAAAATCATCCTGCGAGACAACGATGGTTTCTCCATTTCCAACCTCAACAGAACCAGCTGAGGTGACAGAAAGGGTTAGATCAACATCTAGTGGCACATACTTGTCCCCCGACATTGCCTCCAAAAAACGATTGCGACGATCTTTTAACTTTTCTACAAGTAAGACGAGTGCAGGATAAGGATAACCAGCCGCTGCAGCTGCTTGTCTTAGTTGTATTTCTGTCAATTGTGCCAAACGCTCTGCAAAAGCAAGTGCATCTTCCTGAGTGATAAGACGCCAGGCATAAACATCACGTCCCCTGGTTTCAAACCGGATCGATGCCAAACCATTTTCTTCTTGTCGGATATCCAATTCATGGCCTGGAGCATTCAACTCATTTGGATTTGGAGCAAACGATAAACCCAAATCATGGACAACAAACTGATACTCATAGTCTCCACTCTCAACACACGCCCTGAAGACATCCACCAGGCCAAGCGTATCGCGGTCCGTGCAGCGGAAAAAAATTCGATTATTGTCAAATTTGATATCGACATTACCTAGCCAGAAATTCAACAGGCCCAGCATACGAACTGCACGTGAATCAGGATTGTCCAATGCATCAAAACCCCATTGCCCAACACGCACAATGTTTGGGTCCCTTCGTTCCATCACAACGGATTTAACAAGCAGATACCGAATATTACTACGATGGGTGCTATATAACCTGGAAACATCAACATTCTCTTCTGGAGTCGCAATCAAATTTACAAATGTACCATCATTTAATACAATTCCAGAAAGTGAATCTTCCAGTTTTTTCCCCTTTGCCTCAAAAAGCCTTTCTAATTCTGAGTCAAACAGGACACGTAAATCTCTGACATGAAATACTTCATCTATATAAAAGCCCAATGCCCATACAAGCCGAGTCGCCAGGGGTTCTCGGTAGGCTTCCCACCCAACCTTGACTTTCCACTCAGTACGCTGATTGACATCTTCCACAAAAAACCCTGTAGAAAACCCGCGTCCTGTTTTTGGACCTAAGTAACGATAAACATTTTCCGAGTCATTGAGATATTGAATTTCTTCAGAAGAGGAATAGGCGTGATACAGATCCTTTTGAGAAATTTCTTCAACAGATCCTTGTAAAAAATGGGAATCCAGAAGATTAGGTGGATAGGCTTCTGACTCAGGCTTGAGGATCACACGCTGCTCACAGTTTTGCAGAAAAGCACGATCTGTAATTTGCTCACCCCAGTTGAGATGATTATACAAACTCAACCAGTATTGACGCTCCGTAGATTGGTGACTATTTTTAAGATTATTGAGGAGGTCTATGCGAACCAAGGCTTTCTTACCATCCTTTGATAGGGGGTGATGGTAGAAAGGTTCTCCAGCAGGACGGGCTTCATTGATCAGGCTCTCTATTTCCTGACGTTGTGTTTCTTCTTCATCAACGACGAGTTCCAATTCTTCTAATTTTGCATCAATCAACAGGTCATCATACAACAACACCTTGTTCTCATCAATGGCAATGCTGACGAGTTTTTCTGTAAAATCACAACTGGTTGGAGTTTCGTCACCCCCACAGGCAAATAGAGTTAAACCAAACAGCCACACAAGACACCACAGTATCCTAGTGGTTCCCATTTTTGAAACTGTTTGATACATTTTTGTACTTAATTCGACTTTATTGCGCGTAAATTTGCCACTAAGAACGCTAAGTACAGCTAATCAGAAATAAATATTCAAATTCTTGTCGTGACAGTCTTACTATTAATCCCAATCTTAATCCTAAATCTTTGGAAATTGGGGGATTAAGAGTAAGAATTTGTGTACTTCATTATGAACACTTGTACTAAGAAATACTAAAATTTCTTAGAGGTTTCCTACGTAGCGTTCTTTGTGTTCTTCGTTGCTAATGAACAAAGTATAGTCAAAACGAATAAACCCACGATACGAGAAGCTCATCATTATTGATCGATTTTCCGCCGGTATCCTCATCATTGGCTGTCACTTCCACCGCTAAGCGAGCAGCATCCAACCACTGATACCGCAATCCTAAAGTAAAACGACGACGATCCCAGCTAAGGCGCGCCGTAAAATCAGGATCGACACTCAATGTTTGCTGAGAATAAGCAAAAATCGGTGTCCATTTTTTGTAGCGATAGCTCCATTCCGTACTAAGCAGATCTCGTTCTAATTCTCGTACTTTCACGCGAGCATACTGAGAATAGGATTCCACTTGTCCATATTCCCAAGTGACATTGAGCCCCATCTTAGTATAAGTTGTATTTCCCACACTCACTCCGGTAAACCCAGGGACATCCGATAAAGTCGCCAAATCCTGTGCATCATTATCAGAAACTGGACGCAAACTGGCAAACAACAAAAAGTAGAGTTTCTTAAACTGGGAAGAAACATTTTTCAGCTTATACCCCAAGCCCGACAAAATTTCTCGGGAATTGGTCCCGGTTGCCTGCCGATCATCAAAGGAATCTGATAAAATGACATCCTGCTTGGTCACACGACGGGGTGAAATATCCCGTGTATCCAGTTGCCCACCATTGGCAAGCTGGATGTCCCAATACCATCGTTTCAAAAAAGAAATACGTGCTAAGACACTGAGATCACGCAATCTGTACAATGCAATTTTGTTAAGACTATCTGTTTCCAAATCAGATTTGAGATAAAAGAGACGGCGCTGGAAACCCATTTGAATTAGATCAAATGTAGCATCTTTATCTTCAAGACGAGCATAGGCTTCTTTCAGCATCGATTCGATGGGATCAATCTGATACCACCCTCTCAACTCCAATCCCTTTTGTAAACGATATTTTGCTTTCAAATTGATGGCACTGAATTCAAAGCCTCCGTGATCTTCAGCACGTCTGGCCCGGCTCTTGGCAAAGCGGAAAGCAAACTTTACATTGCCATCCCATTTTAATTTTTTCTTATCCTTCTTCTTTTTATTTTTCTTTTTCTCCTTCTTGTCTTCACTTTGTGCATCTGGCGTACTGCCATTGGCAACATCCACTGATTCCTTTGATTCCTTTTGATTGGCAGTTGTTGCAGCCACCATAGAGGTTTGTTGAGCCAAAGTCACATTACCGGCAAAACAACACCATACAAGCAACCACGCCAGACAGCTGTATGTTTTCAAATACTTTCGATTTAGTAAACCAATCACTTTACTTTTTTAATCTTGCAGGGCTCGATAAACAAGGCCCTCTGTTTTATTCAGTACGGTCATGGCGCGAGCAAAATGTTCAGCACCTTCTGCTGTCGTACAATAAGGCAATTCATAGAGCAACGTTAAGCGGCGCAGGTGTTTATGATCAACAAAACGCTTTCTTGGCTTTGTTGTGTTGATGACCAAGGCTACTTCTTTACGGTGCATGTAATCATATATGTTATTTTCTTGTTTGACATCCATATAAGTGAGTTGGATATTTTCAATCCCCCCTTCCTGCAAAATATTAAAGGTTCCTGGTGTCGCCAAAATACTAAAACCAACAGCAACTAATTGCTGTGCTACAGAAATCATAGAGGGTTTATCTTTATCCAATACCCCAATAAATACATAGCCTCGTTGAGAAATGTCCTTGAAAACAGCCAACTGCGCTTTAAAAAAAGCTTCTTCAAATGTTTCCCCCCATCCCATGACCTCTCCTGTCGACTTCATTTCCGGTCCCAATTCCGTATCAGATCCCGCAAATTTGGCAAAAGGAAACACTGTTTCCTTCACAGCAAACCGAGCGGGAGGCCGATACGAAAAGTCTAAACTCTCCAGGGTTTCTCCTAACATGAGATAGGTTGCATATTTGGCTAGTGGTTTCCCAATCGCTTTGCTGACAAACGGTACTGTTCTAGAGGCACGCGGATTGACTTCAATCACGTATATTTCCTGGCCTTGCACTGCAAACTGAATATTCATCAACCCCACCACATTCAGTTCTTGTCCCAAAGCTTTGCCTTGCTGTTCTATTTTACTCAGAACCTCCACACTTAAATCATGAGGAGGCAGGGAGCAGGCACTATCGCCGGAATGAACACCGGCTTGTTCAATATGCTCCATGATCCCACCTAGTTCGACATGCTTCCCATCTGATAGAAAATCGACATCCACTTCCACAGCATTCAGCAGGAATTTATCAATCAAGACAGGATGCTCCGGAGAAACCTGTACAGCTTCTTGAAAATATTCTTCCAGTTGCTCTTCTGAATAAACAATCATCATGGCCCGTCCTCCCAAAACATACGAGGGACGTACCAACACAGGATAACCAATTCTTCTGCCAATCTGATAGGCTTCTTCCAGAGAAAATGCGGTTCCATTAGGCGGTTGCTGAAGCTGTAGTTTATCTAAAAGCTCCTTAAACAACTGGCGATCTTCTGAGCGATCGATACTTTCAAACGAAGTTCCCAAGAGAGGCACACCCGCATTTTTTAATTGCTTTGCCAACTTCAATGGAGTTTGTCCCCCAAGCTGTACAATCACACCAACTGGTTTTTCCAGATCGACGATATGCATCACATCCTCAAAAGTAATTGGCTCAAAGTAAAGACGATCTGACGTATCATAATCGGTACTTACTGTCTCAGGATTACAATTGATCATGATGGATTCATAACCTTTTTCGCGTGCCGCAAATGCAGCATGCACACAACAATAATCAAATTCGATCCCCTGCCCAATCCGATTGGGGCCACTCCCTAAAATGATAACTTTTTTGTTTGTCGAAGGAATAGATTCATTTTCTTCCTCATAGGTTGAATAAAAGTAGGGAGTTTCCGAAGGAAATTCAGCAGCACATGTATCCACGAGCTTAAAAACAGGAATAATGTTCCATTCTTTACGCTTCCGGGTTAATGCTGATTCTTCACACCTGAGCAACTTTGCCAACCGGGCATCCGAAAAGCCTAATTGTTTCCAGAAACGTAATTCCTCCGACTGCACACTGGTTAATGTTTTACCAGAAATTTTTTGTTCCTGATCCACTAAAGTACGGATCTGCGCTAAGAACCAGGGATCGATTTTTGAATACTCAAACACTTTTTCATTGCTCCATCCATGCCGCATGGCATCTGCCAAATACCAAATACGTTCGCTCGTTGGAAAGGACAGTCGTTCTTTAAAAAGTGCTTCCATTTCTTCAGCACTGATATCTCCATATTCTTGCTCATCCAACCCGACTGCACCATTTTCTAAGGAGCGCAGTGCCTTATGAAACGATTCTTTGAATGTTCGCCCAATGGCCATTACCTCGCCAACTGACTTCATCTGTGTCGTCAACGAAGCATCAGTGAGTGGAAATTTTTCAAAGGTGAACCGGGGAATTTTTGTCACAACATAGTCAATTGTTGGTTCAAAAGAAGCCGGTGTTTTCTTAGTAATGTCATTGGGGATTTCATCGAGGGTATAACCAATGGCCAATTTAGCCGCAATCTTTGCAATGGCAAAACCAGTTGCTTTGGATGCTAAAGCAGAGCTTCGTGAAACACGAGGATTCATTTCAATCACTATAATATCACCATCGACAGGATTGACAGCAAATTGGATGTTTGATCCTCCTGTCTCCACTCCAATTTCCCGAATAATTTGCAGAGACAAATCACGCATGTGTTGATATTCCGCATCCGTTAATGTCTGCGCTGGCGCAACTGTAATACTGTCTCCTGTATGAATTCCCATAGGGTCCAAGTTTTCAATGGGGCAAATAATGACGACATTGTCCTTCAAATCTCGCATGACTTCTAATTCATACTCTTTCCATCCTAAAATGGATTCTTCCACTAACACCTCTGTAGTTGGAGAGATACTCAGTCCAGTTGATACAATTTTTCGAAATTCTTCTTTTGTTCTGGCAACACCACTCCCTGAACCTCCCAAGGTGAAGGAAGGCCGAATGATCAAAGGAAGACCAATTTCTTCCAAAGCCTGGTATCCATCTTCCAAAGAGTGAACAATTCGACTTTTGGCCACACGTATATTCAATTTGTTCATTGCCTGGATAAAGGCCTCTCGATTTTCGGCTTTGTGAATTGCAGGAATTTTCGCACCAATGAGCTCCACATTGTGTTTTTTCAAGATTCCGGCATCATGCAGTTCAATTGCCATATTCAATGCGGTTTGCCCTCCCATGGTTGGTAAAATAGCGTCCGGTTTCTCCTGTTTGATGATTGCTTCCAGGGCATCCACAGTAATGGGTTCAATGTAGGTCGCGTCCACTAGATCGGGATCTGTCATAATAGTAGCCGGGTTGCTATTGATCAAAATAACCCGATAACCTTCTTCTTTTAATGCTTTACAGGCCTGTGTTCCGCTATAATCAAATTCACAGGCTTGTCCAATGACAATCGGTCCAGAGCCAATTAAAAGGATGGATTGTATATCTGTGCGTTTCGGCATAATGTTCTATAATAACTGGGAATAAGTGGGTAACTGACGTTACATGAATGGAATCCATGCGTAACATGCGTGTGTCAGGTAGATTGATGAAACAATACAGAGAATCTATATTGATTTTCGGAAAGAATAAAGTCGGAGCTACACAAATTTGCAAATAATCAAAAATTCATTTCTTGTTCAGGGATGTTCCAGTTTCAATTCACTTTTAAAAAAATTTTCACAGCGATGTACAATAGAATCCAACCAGGACTTTCCAACCTGAACACTGTCGTCTGATAAATTGTGGATAATTTTTGTATAATCTGGGCTATGTTCTGTGGCACTTTCTTTCAGAGCATTGGACAAGAGCGAGGGAACTTCCCAAAAATGTTGCTCATAATTTTCCAAATGTTCTTTCAATCGTGGCCAATGCTCCAACAAGGTCTGCTGTTCTTCAATCGCATGGCGGGGAGGGAGTGGCTGTTGCCTGAGAATCTCAATCGAAGTTTCCAAAGCCTTTACAAAACGTTCAACCTGGGCAATGCGCTCCAGGATATTTAAGACAACCATTTTCTGTCCCGCTCGATAAAGTTCCAAACGCTCAGAATCGGATTGCACTGATTGAAACCGGACCTCACGATACCAGTGATACAAAGCAACCAATTGCCCAATATAGTGGACCTGCTGCCCAATCACTTCTTTTGATCTGGAAAAAATACGAGGATCATAATCAGTATGCCCCAATGGCAATCCTCTACCTAAATTCAAACCTTCTTTGAGATTTCCCGCAGCACGGATGCCTGCGGCAGTCAATGTACCAAAATCAGCTTGCAACGGTCCAAGTAAACTATTGTGTCCTCCAATGAATAAACGTTTTTTTCTTAAAAACACACCTTCCGGCACATTGCCTAATAAAGATGCTGTTGCTTTATCCCCACGGATGGTGAAATTGAAATGAATCGTACCGCTACCAATTTCTGTAAAATCTCCTAAATTCGGACCAACTCCTCCCGCTAACATCAAATCACACAAGTTGATATTACTTCCTAGCGTCACCCAGGGAAATAAAATAGTCATCTTGGTATCGGTGTGCTGGGCTGAGGAAGAGTCTTCTTCATAAAGAGAACCTTTACGAGTTCGAAAGCCCACTCCCGTTGTAAAATCATTGATATCCGTTTCTTTTCCCAAAAAGACTGCTAATTCTGAAACTCCACTCCCCAAAACACTCCTGGATCCTACAACTGTATCAACTAAAGTCACCGGGCCCTGATTACCAACAATGGACTCTGTGCCAATCACACTATTTTCCAATGTAACTGGCCCCCGTAATCCAATTTGGGCCTTGGGATAAATTTTTGTTTTCTCCCCCATGATTTTACAGAATGGATGAAGTACTGCACCTGCTCCAATATTATCCAATGATACTTCACGTCCAATACAAACATGGTGCAACGAAGGAATTTGTACATTTTGATTTTGGAGGGTTTGCAACTCATTTACTGTATAAAATCCCCCCTGCTCACTACTTTTTTTAGGCATTGTATGTCCTTATTCATTATAGTGGAACGTGATGTGCAACTTTTTTTGTCATTCCAGGTTCGACCCAGAATCTAGGAGTTTACACACGTTTTCTGGATACCGGACAAGCGGTCGGCGCGCCGATCCAATATGACATGCTTTGTCATAATAATATCAATCACTTACAAGAAAAATTTAAACACGGCGTTCAGTGGAATAAAATTCGAAAGAGCCCACATAGCTTATCACACTCTCAAATGGGTATAATCCATGATTCATTTAATCTCAAGCCTGGTTTTTCAACAATAGCCAATTCCAATCTACCCTACACTCAGGTGATGTCTACCTCATCTTGCTTGAATGTCTACCCGAAGTTGAATCATGATATATTAAAAATAATTTTATATCAGTAACTTACCATATTATGTCGATTTGACAATATAAGTATATAGAGTTCTTATTAAATAGTTGGTATCAAAATGTACTCATGGTATAAGAGACTCTTTCATTTGCAAAACAATATAAAGAATACTTAATGTATTTTATAGCAAAACAAGATCATTGGAAAAAACTTTTCTGGGACGCTATACAACAAACATAACAAAGGAGAGCAGAATGCGACTGACATTAGTAATATTTGCCTGGATTACTTTATTAATCATGGGATGTTCAACTCAACAAACACCATCATCTGGTCATACGGAAGCTGATAAACCCATGTCAGTAGAATCAGAAGAAAACTACCATGTCTGGAAACACAAAGGCAGAATTTACGTAGTTGGACAGGAAAAAACCAATACAAAGTTCGAAAAATTTGGGCACCTTCCCTACACACGAACCCTCTTAGGTGCTGGACCCAATGGGGAAACGGTTGTGTTTGAAGTAGATAAAAAGAATCCAAAGTTAGCTGATAAACTACAAGCGAGATACACTGGAAAACCTTTTCCTGTGCAATCTGAAAAAGGATACCATGTGTGGGAACATCATGGAAGAATCTATGTCATTAGCAATAAGAAAACCAATGAAAAATTCAAAAAATTTGGACATCTTCCTTACACACGAACTCTCTTAGGCGCTGGACCTAATGGGGAAACGGTTGTGTTTGAAGTAGATAAAAAGAATCCCAAAGTAGCCGATAAGCTGGAATCCAAATATACAGGAAAACCTTTCATGGTAAACTCTGAAATGGGTTATCATGTGTGGGAACATCATGGAAGAATCTATGTCATTGGCAATGAGAAAACTAATGAAAAATTCAAAAAATTTGGACATCTTCCTTACACACGAACTCTCTTAGGCGCTGGACCTAATGGGGAAACGGTTGTGTTTGAAGTAGACAAAAAGAATAAAATGCTGGCAGACCAATTAATGCGTCGATTTCAAAAGTAGCGAGCCGTAACCAGGTGGGGTTACGTTCATGGAAAGGGTGTAAACATCCTGCCCCCTTAAAAATGTTTACATCCTTTCCTCTTCAAATTTTATCGCCCCTTGCAAGCTTTCCCCAAAAAACTCAACATGAATTCCCAAGTCCTGATCAAAAAAGGATTAATGTATCTTTTACTCTGGAAATATCGAGGAAAATCGATAAAAAGGAGCTTTTAAAATCACAACAATTTGACAAGTGTCGCAACAACGGCAATCCCAACTACTAACATTCCTCCCAGGCGGGTTGTCAAACGCAGTTCCAATTCTTTAGATTGGGTTTCCATCTTGGTTTCCAATTCTTTAGACTGGGTTTCCATCTTGGTTTCCAATTCTTTGAACCGGGTTTCCATCTTGGTTTCCAATTCTTTCAAATCCCGTTTTGAAGCAACTTCTAATTCTTTGAGATCATATTTGGTCGCAAGATCATTTTCAACCAGAGTTTTGAGAGCATTTGCCTGAACTTCGGCTTGCTCTTCAGTAAACCCTACTGTTTGAAGGGATTTGACATAAGCATGGGTATCAAAAGCCAGCATGTTCTTTTTCGTCAAAAGAGAAAGAAATGGATGAATTGATAAAACAATAACACACTTCCCAAACAGTCGCAAAAAGAATTAAAAACAGGGCCGAGGCAGGACTCATTTCCATCAAAAAATGAAAACCCTCTATAATTCAGTCAAGAGAGTTTGATGAATATTACCAAACTTACCATTACTCATGATGAGAATCACATCATCCGGCTGAGCAAATTTTAACAAGTGATCAACAATATTGGAAACTTCTGGGAAAGCCAGGGCATTTTTCCCCTGTTGTTTTATTATTCCAGCAACAGTCTCTACATCAAGACGTTGATCAGGAGAAATTTGGTCCATGCGATGTGGATAGGCCAATAACACTTCATCAGCAGCCTCAAAAGAGTTAGCCAGGGTGGCTTGGTGGATATTTAAAACACTTGTATTGCTACGGGGTTCAAAGACAGCGATCAAACGTTGTTGAGGATGTTTTTGACGGATTGCCTGGATAGTTTCCAAGACAGCCGTGGGATGATGGGCAAAATCATCATAAACATGGATACCATTGCGAATACCACGAAGTTCCTGACGTCGTTTCACATTATAAAACTGGTCAAATGCCTGCTGAATGGCCTCCACACCAATCCCATTATGCAGTGCCAAAATTGCTGCTCCCATCGCATTACGGACATTGTATTGACCAAACAAGGGGATAGAAAATGTATTGACGCAATACCCAGGCCACTCTAAATGGAAAGTCGTACCCTGTGGTGTTATTTGAAGATCCATGGCACGTGCTTCACAACTCTCTCCAAACCCGAAAGTGACATAAGGAGAATAGGCAGATTGAACAACATGCATTGCATTCGCATCATCACCATTCACAGCAATCAGACCATTGCGAGGGACAAGACGCAACATCAACTGAAAAGCACGCAAAATATCTTCTAATGAATTAAAGATATCGGCATGATCAAATTCAACGTTGTTAATAATGAGTTGATGAGGCTGATAGTGAAAAAATTTGGAGCGTTTATCGAAAAAAGCTGTGTCATATTCATCCCCTTCGGTGATAAAAAACTTCCCGCCTCCTTCCTGACAGCTAGTACCAAAATTTTCAGGAATGCCTCCAATCATAAAGCCTGGCTGCTTGCCAGCACATTCAAAGATCCATGCTAATAAAGAAGTTGTTGTGGTTTTTCCATGAGTACCTGTGACAACCAATGAAGTAGTTCCTCTGATAAAAAATTCCTTCAACAATTCAGCCATGGAAATATATGGAATTCCCTGCTCCAAAACTATTTCCACTTCTGGATTTCCTCTGGAAAGAGCATTCCCAATAACCACTAGATCTGGCACATTACACAAATTCTCTTCGAGATATCCCTCCAATACATCAATATTTTGTTGTTCTAAAAAAGTACTCATTGGAGGGTAAACATTACTATCGGACCCTGTCACATGATAACCGCGTTTTTTTAAAAGAACGGCTAACGAAGCCATAGCCGTACCACAAATTCCTATAAAATAGATATGTTGAGTAGATTGATTCAAGACTAACATGTTGTAATTCTCATTTAGCGCTGCAACAAAATCGAAAGTTCATTATCATCCTGGTCAACAATTACAACATCAGGGGCCAAATCACCATCAAAATCTGTGACTGTTGGACGTCTCGGTTTGTTACCAAGATTAACAGCTACTTTAAACACGGTATACTCCAGGGAACCCGTATCGGCAAAAACAAATAAAAAGTTAGATGCCGTCACCAACAATTCGGGAACTTGATCACCATTGATATCCTTTGCCACAATATGCTCTGGAGATGACGTAACGCTGAGCGTAGAACTATATGAGAAAGTCCCGCCATTATTCGTATAGAGCAGCACATTTTTCGCATTGTAATCAGTAATCGCTAATGCGACGACTTGATTATCTTTCTCAATCAAAGCAACATCGGTCAAAACGCCTGTGGTTTGGACACTGGCTGGATCTAATGTTTGGGCAGAAGCAAATTGGCCCGTACCAGTACCAAAGAAAATAGACACTGTTTTTGCAGTTTCGTTGACCACAGCTAGATCCAGATTACTATCTGAATTAAAATGTCCCGTTGCCACAGCAACCGGTTTTGTTGATGTTGTCACTAAATCCTGATTGAGTGCGGAGAATCCTCCTCCCGTGTTTAATAGAATATTCAATTGATTCGAATCTGTCATCACAATTACTATATCTAACTGGCCATCATTATTAAAATCACCAACGGCTCCTTCTTGTGGGCCATCCCCACTCAAGACAACAGTGTATGTGAGCTGCAATTGACCATCATTGGTATCCAAAAGAGCAATGGTATCATCTCCTTTGTTCACTGTAACAATTTCACTTTTTTGATCATTGTCGAAGTCTCCAACCAAGATATCCATAGGGCTGCTCGAACCTGCTAAACTCAGATCCGACTGGCGTGAAAACCCACTTTTTCCATTTCCAATCAGAAGTGACAAATCATCATCATTCTGATTGCTGATAATTATATCAAGAATCGCATCTTCGTTAACATCTGCAATTGCTGTTGCCGACGGAGCAGTACCAACTGCCAAATTGGTTATAGCCGAAAACCACCCACTATCTGTTCCCAAAAACAATCCTAAATCCCCAGATGAGGTCACTACTAAATCATCAATAGAGTCGTCGTTTAAATTAGCTGCCATCAACTGTTTTGGAGCCTCTGCTGTTGCTAAATTTTCTTGCTTTGAAAATCCGCCACTTCCATTACCCAACAAGATAGTAATTTCGTTGTCATCTTCATTCAATACCGCAACATCCAGCAAACCATCTCTATTGAAATCCTCTGAAACCAGATCCCCTGGTGACTGACCGACTCCTACCTGATTCAATAATTTAAAAGAAGCATTGCCTTCGTTTAATAAAAAAACAATCTGATTATTGGCTATATCGGAAAACACAAAATCAGGATCGCCATCCCCATCAAAGTCCCCAGCACTGACACGATGAGGACTCATATTACTCAGGGTAATCGTAGAAGTCTGAGTGAATACCCCAAAGCCATTTCCTTCAAACAAAACCATGTTTTTGCCTGTAACGGAAGTAATCACAATATCTTGATCACCATCCCGATCAAAATCTGTAGTAGTTATACCAGCAGGAATGATACTACTGGCCAAAGAGAGTTTTTCAGTTACGGCAAACTGTCCTCCACCAGCACCTCCTAATACTAATACAGCAGGCTGATTCACATCAATATCTGCTGTCACCAAATCTATATTTCCATCATTATTAATATCTACCGATACAAGTTCACTTCCAAGGCGTGAAATATCGGTAATACTGGAAACAACTGTGTGGTCACTGTCTGTATCCGTCCATGTAAAGGGTTTATTTGATGTAAGATCCATCTGGTTAAATACAGAAGTAGCATGAATCGTATCGTTTCCCTTTTCAACAGTGAGCACTATATCTTCCAGATTATCTCTATCAGTATCCCCAATGACTATTGCTGTAAAAGGGGTTGATGTATCCGAGCCTTTGATTGCCGTGGAAGAAAAACTCCCACTTCCATCATTTTGATATCGATAGATATTTCCATCTGCTGATGCAATCAAATCATCCATATTTAATGAAGAGTTAGAATCGATAGTTATGGCACAACACAATGTCGTTCCAATTTTGAACATCCCCGTGTTACTTGGTAAAAAAGAAAAATCCACATTCCTCGTAGTAATCGTGGCTTGTGCTGTAGAAGACAAGAAATTTCCCTGCCTGTCCATCGCAGATGTACTAACCGACACCATATAACTGGTTGCTAATTGAAGGACTTCCGCGGGTTGAAACAAAAATGTATCTGCTGTATTCCCACCAGTAAGTGGAGTCAATCCAATGGTTTGACCACCCACACTCATTGAAACCGCCTGATTGACACTGGAAACATCCATTGTACGATTGAATTTAATTCGAATAGGAGAGTTCAAAATGGCGCCTGTACTCACAGAATATTGAGCCTCAATACTGTCAATCATTGTACCCAAATTGGAGGGTGTTGCCTGAATAGTGGTGGTGGTGCTTGTCGTGGTGATGGTGGTGACAACAACTACTGGTTCTGACTCTTGGATAGATTCCTGGCTTTCTTCATCAAAATCTGCCGTCCCTTTAACACATCCTGTTACAAGCAACAAAACAAGTAACAGAATTCCCATTGGTATCGCTCTTTGGTTTTTCGATAACATGATTTGATCAATCAGGTGGTATTTTGTAGCAATTTGGGGTGATTCACGGATGATATCATCCTTGCAAACTCCAGGCAATTAACCAAAAAAGGAAAGCAAAAAAGAGGCCAGTTATGGGCAACTTTTCTCTTGCCTGGCCAAATGCAAATTATTGCAATTTCCTAACTCACACGCTTTTTGCCAATCCTGACAAGCTAACTCTTTATTTTGTAAAATGACTCTGTATATAAAACCTCGTGCGTCATAAGCCTTCACTAAATCCGACTGAAGGCGAATTGCCTGTGTTAAACGGTCAAGCGCTTTTTCGTACTGTTTCAATTCTGCCAAATAAAGACCTTGTTTCTGATACACTATCGCCAAATTTCTTCTGGCCATTCCCAGACTATTATCCAATCGCAAGGCTTCATTAAGATTCTGAATAGCATGTTCATATTTTTTTAGGTGCAGATAGGCTACACCACGTGTGTTATAAGCATCTGCGTTTTTTGGATCGAGTTCTATGACATAATTCAAATCCTGCAGAACCTTTTCATAATTCTTGAGATCCAAATATAAAGTGGCTCTATTCTTATAGGCTTCTGCATAATCTTTTTTTAGAAAAATCGCATAATCATAATCAGAAACCGCCTTTTCATATTGCTTGAGTTTAAAATAAATATTTGCTCGATTGTTATAATATGTAGGATTATCAGCCTTGAGAGCAATACTACGATTGTAATCCTCAATTGCCTCTTCATACTGCTGTAACTTATGGTACAAGATACCTCGATCATTATAATAATCTGCATCATCCGAGGCCAAGCTGATGGCTTTATTATAATCATCCAAGGCTTGCTCATATTTTTCAAGTTGGACATAGACACCCCCACGATGATAATAAGTAGAACCTCGATGTGATTCTATTTGTAACGCTTTGTTCAAATATTCCAGAGCCTTCTCCGCTTCATTGTTTCGTCGATAAAAAATCCCCATATTTTGAAAAGCCATCCAGGAGGACTGTGTTTTTCTCACCGAATCTTTCCACAACGTTTCTTCATTTTGGTAAATATGTGCCTGATTCCAGGTGAGGATGCTCAATACACTGAAAAAGAGTAAACTCATCCCAACCAAAACAGGTCTTGCTAAAGTGGAGGATGATGAGTAATGATACAACTGCTGCCCCCACTGGCCAAGTAAAATAAAAATGGGTATACTTGGCAGATAAGCGTGATGTATCCAAACATAGGTAATTGTAAAGCCCGCTATATTTAATAAACCCAATACTGGAAATAAAGTAACAATAAAAGCCCCCACACTTAAAAAAACAGGCCTCCCCCATCGTTGGTATTTCCAAAGGATGATCACCACTCCCACCACTAATGTCAAAAGTGGAAGATAAAGTGACAACTGCGTCATACTGATTTGCCACTTAGGGTAAACCGCAATCAATGAATAAGGAAACAGGAGTTTATCTAAATAAAAAAAAGGGACATGACCAGCAACCTGTATTCTTTCTATCCAATTTAAAGAAAACCCTACTGTTCGTGTACCAATATATTGGGATTCAAACCAGATACTAATGTAAGCAGAGCCCAGAGATAGTAAAAAGAAGGGGAGCAAACACAAAATGTCTTTTTTTTCCCAATCCCTCTGAAACCATAAACGATAGGCAATTAAAAGTACGGGAAGCATGATTGTCGTTGACTTACTCAATAAGGCACAAACAAACAACCCCAAAGAAATAACATACCAACGCCAATTTCTCTGTTGGTCAAAACAGATAAAACTCCAAATAGAAAGAAGGTAGAAAAAGCCGGAAAGTGTATTCTTTAACTCGGTAACCCAGGCAACAGAAGCAACATGAACGGGATGAATGGCAAACAAGAGCCCAATCAACCATGCTCCCTTGACACGAAAATGTGTCAAAGCCCGCCAAAGAATCGTTGCATTGAACAAATGGAAGAGAATATTGACAATATGATATCCTGCAGGTTGTAAATCCCACAACTGACGCTGTATCCAAAAAGCTGTTCGCGTGATCGGCCAATAATTCCAACCATCTGCTCCAGGATTAAACCAAATTCTCCACAGCCCATCTGTTGCCGTCATTAATGGGTCATTAACGAAAAAATGATAATCATCCCATATAAAACCTCCCTGAGTGGCTGGATAGTACACAAACAGTGTCGCACAAGCTAAGCAGAAAAACTGAATATATGGATTCTCAATAAAATAATATTTTCTGTGAAACATAGTCTTCTAAAACGTTTGTTGCTAATTAATCAGTGAAATTTGAATTTTTTATCTAGACTATGTTTTTTATGAAAGTTATTGATAGAAGTAAACAAAAAATGATTGAAGCCTTCCCTCCATTTTACATTCTGTTTAGCTTTTGTCTCATTAATTAGAAATTCCATCAAATTACATTGAAGCCTGTATTAAAAAATCAACTCCTCATACTAACCGTTGGCTGGTTTTTAATTGTTATCCATTATTTGATTTTTAACCAATTTTTTCCCAACGCACAGGGAAAATTAGGACATGATCATGCCTATAATCTTCCATTACTATTGGATGGATACTATTGGTTCTTGAACAACGGTTTTTTCTCTGTTCCCTGGTTCACTCCTTCTTTTTGTGGTGGCATGCCATTGCTGGCCAATCCGGCTACTTTTTATATTTCTGCAGCACAATTTTTCAGTTTTTTGATTGATCCACTCAGTAGTCTGAAGCTCACGTTTGTGATGTTTGCAGCCTTGGGTTTCTGGGGTTTTTACTGGCTCTTGAATCGAGTATTCCATACCCATGTCTGGACTGCTATACTTGGAGGCACTCTTTTCCTGTTCAATGGTTTATATGCTCACCGTTTTATCATCGGTCATATAGAATTTCATGCATACATGCTTGTTCCACTGCTTGCATTTTTGCTTCTCAAATCTGTACAGACAAAACAGCATCTATGGAAATGGCATTTGAGCGGTGAGATTGTTGCTAGTGCGTTATTGATCAGCTACATGTTTCTTTCCGGCATGACTCAATTGATCATTCCTTCTATGATTTCTGTCATCTTAATCGGCTTGATTCTGGGAATCTTAGTTAATTCGCCATTGAACCCCAAATGGTTTTTTATCAAATTCAGTATAGCTGGAATGCTCAGTCTCTGTCTCTCTGCAGCCAAATTAGTAGGAGCCTTATCTTTTCTCAGCCACTTTCCCAGAGACGCCTATTTGTTGCCTGGTGTTGAGGGAATATTCAAACTGTTGTTTTTGATTGGTGAAGTTTTATCTGTTGGAGGAAGCTACGTCAACACTGAAGAGATATTGACAAATTCTCAATGGTTGATGACCCGGCATGAATTTGAATATGGAATCACTCTTGTTCCATTCATTCTAATTGGTCTAGGAGCACTGCTCAATGCCCATCGGGCTCGCAATATTATCAAACAATACGCCAAAGTCAAACCGGGTTTATACCTGTTTTTCATCACACTACTACTCATGATTCCTTTGATGTTGAATTACTACTCACCTGAATGGAATCAAGTCTTAAAGAATACACCTGTCATCAAAAGCCTCACTAATTTTTTAAGATGGTTTAATATTTATATTTTAATATTCATTCTGTTGGCAGCCATCGTTGTGGAAAAAACTAAATTTCTCAGACAATATCGCTTGTTTGTAGCCATAGCAAGCATCGCATTTATTATCATTCAGACCATTACCACCGAGCGAGAGTTTTATCACAAAGAGCTTTACAATTCCCAAAATGTAGTAACCGCTCATACTCAGGCAAAAATGAAAAATACCGTTCCCTCCATCACACACATCGCTGCTAATCTGGATAGCACAGGCCGGCCACAGAAACTATTACACCGCAACAATGCATTAACCCAAGGTTATTCTCAACTGTTTTGTTACGAACCCATGTTTGGATTCGATCTGGAGTTTTTCCCCTTTAAAATGATTCGCCTCGGACCAACTTTATCAGAACATAATGGACTGTTGAATATCAAAAACCCGGCATGCTATCTTTATCCTGAAGAAAATCAATGTGAGCCTGGAGATCACTTTAGAGCTGATCAAAAAGCAGATGCCGAAAATTTTATCAATTTTCGTCCTTTTCATTACGAGATTTCATCCTCCCAAAAGATAGCAAATACGATTAACCTGATTTCTCTATTAATCGTGATTTGTTTTGGAGGCATATATGGCTTCCTCGTTTTACGCCCCAGAGGCCAAAATTCAGCTAAAATTTCTTGATGTAAGTTTTTAGAATGGCCTCTTTAGCATTACCCTTCCCAAACATTGCAAACATACTTAAAAGAATGACAATGTTGGGAAGAAGTCTTACACTATTGACTACCAACAAGTGCCGCTTGGACACTGGCTGGTGTTATCTGTCCAATCTGACTTAGATTTCCTCCAGACACTTGGTAAACTTTTCCACTAGAATTATTGACTAGCACACAATCATTAGAGTCATTACAAACAAGTGCCACTTGGACACTGGCTGGTGTTATCTGTCCAATCTGACTTAGATTTCCTCTAGACACTTGATGAACTTTTCCACTCGAGCTATTGACTAATACACAAGCATTGGAGTCATTACAAACAAGCGAGGCTTGCACACTGGCTGGTGTTATCTGTCCAATCTGACTTAGATTTCCTCCAGACACTTGATGAACTTTTCCACTCGAGCTATTGACTAATA
>JANQHV010000225.1 GCA_028282505.1 SAR324 cluster bacterium
TCGCAGTGTCTCCGCCTCCGACAACAGCAACTTCTTGTCCCCGAAAGAAAAAACCATCACAAGTTGCACAAGCTGAGACACCTCTGTTTTGAAAATGGGTTTCTGACTCTAAACCAAGCCAGCGGGCAGATGCGCCTGTTGCGATGATGAGTGCGTCACAGGTTATCTCATCTGACTCTGTCTTTAGTTGAAATGGTCGACTGGAAAGATCCGTTGCTAAGACTTCCCCTGTGTAAAATTGTGTCCCAAATCTTTCTGCCTGGGCACGAAACAATTTCATGATTTCAGGGCCTTGCACGCCTTCTGGAAAGCCTGGGAAATTTTCAACTTCTGTGGTGATGGTCAATTGCCCCCCAGGTTCTAAACCCGAAATTAATGCTGGTTGTAGATTAGCACGTGCTGCATAAATTGCAGCAGTTAAACCGGCTGGACCTGATCCTAAGATGAGAACTTTGTGGTGCTGTTTAGATTGATTGGGCATCTTTTCTCCTCTACAATGCCAAAAAGTGATAAAATATTCAGATAACGAATTTAATGTATTTTATGTTTTGTCGAATTTGTTAATACTCTTCAAGCAAATTTTTATGATGTTTCTAAATTAATGATCTTGGTTTCCAATAACTTGACAACAAAATCTGGTTCAACGCATGAAAAGAAATCTGGTGACAATTTATACAGATGGTGCTTGTTCTCCCAATCCTGGCACTGGAGGTTGGGCTGCTGTTTTGATTGCGCCGGCACATGATAATTATCGTAAAGAAATATTTGGGGCCGAGCCTCAGACTACTAACAACCGCATGGAATTGTGTGCTGTGATTGAAGCACTACAGGCATTGAAGTTTCCATGTACAGTGAAGCTATATACAGATTCTAAATATATCCAGCAAGCGTTTAACCAAGGGTGGTTGAAAAAATGGCAAAAAAACGGCTGGATGGCTGCGGATCGTAAACCCGTTGCAAATAAAGATTTATGGGAAAAATTAGTTACCCTCTCCAATCGTCATGACATCACCTGGCTCTGGGTCAAAGGGCATTCAGATAATGTAGAAAATCAAAGATGCGATGCTTTAGCGGTTCAGGCACGACAAGAATTGGCTGCCAAAATAGCTTCTAAACCATGATTTTTCTGTTTTCTTTTCCTGATTGAAATAAGTCAATGGGGCATGCTCATATTTTCGTTCAACCAACACTTTCCATATATTTGATAGAAATGTTCTCTGAGCTTGTCGAAGAGAACACACTGGTTTTACTTCGACAAGCTCAGTAAACAGAATAGCCGAAAATATGACCAAGCCCCATCAATGCAACAAATGTAATTGTTCTGATTGCAATTGTTGAAATTTTTCAATTTGGTTGGCATGTGGGGTATAATAAATATTAAGATTTCCCCGATCAGTATCTTCCCAAAAAGTAGGACCTGAAAAACGCAGCCGATTGAAAACACTTTCCATTAATTTTAAAAATTCTGTTTTATTCATCAATTCTAAATCCTGCAGAGTGTCTTTGACCACATCCAAAGCAAATTCTTCCAAATTGTTTTCCAGATAATACAGTCCCAATCCAATTTGCACAACCCGTACACTATTTTTTGTAATAAAGAATTCAGCGACCTCTTTGCGATCTACTCCTTGCGGATTGTCGAGTAGCAAGAAATCATTCAGCAAGACTTTTTGGACCTCGAATTCCCAATTACGTTGGTGGGTCAACATGAGAATTTTTGCCATTTCGGCGGCAATGGTATCTAAAATAAAAGCCAAAGCAGGAGAACTCAATGCGTTTTTGAAACACTCAACGGTGTAAAAACGGAGATAAAAGAAACAAGTTTTTACATTTTCAACAGAGTTTGCTTCTACAAGATGACTGATGAACTGTCCATAATGAAAAGCTAAATTATACAGGTTCCGTGGCTCATTGTAGCGCTGTCCATGCTTGAGGGCATGGCGAAAATGCGTGTTGAAGCGAATCATGATTAATTCGATCAATGGTTGATCCTGATGCTTGATGGCACTGAGCCCAATATTGCTCAATTCGGCCGAACATAATGTGGATAAATCAAATTGATTGGTTTGTAAAAAAGTATGGTAGGCATTGCCAATCAATCGGAGCCCTTTCTGTTCATAAAAGGTTTTTTTCTGTTCAATATGTTCCAGTTGGCTGTCCAGTGTTTTGAAGGAGATGTCCTCCTGTATTTGGGAGGAAATCTGAAAAAAAGTCGGAGGAAGTGAGTTTTTATGTTCTACGTAGTAACTCAGTAAACGACCAATGCCTTGGATAATATTTGCCTTGGGTTCTTTGAAAGGAACATAGACGAGTAAATCATCTAATTGATTGAGCATTTCAAACAACAATTGTTGAATTCGGTCAAACTGTTTTGCAGGAGAAGAGGAAAATTGTCTTTTTTGAGAGAGACGTTGGACAATGGCCAGACTTTGGGTAATGATTTGATCAATCACATAATGCGCTTTTGTTGACCGTAAAACATGGAAGGTGTATGGGAATGTGGAGATTCCAATAATTCCCAATAAGTGCAGATTGAACAGCGCACTTGTATCACGAGGGATGTTTGCCTCCTTAAGCAGTTTGATCAAAAACACGTGAACGCCTCCTGCAATAATGAGCCATATGAAGAATAAACTCCACCATTCTTCCATGTAAAGATCAATGAGTTTAGGGATGTTTTGTGCAGCAAACGTAATGACGATTACCAGTGTTCCTGTAATAAAACCAAGCAGAATAACCCAAACAACCGGTGTATTGCCTAAATCAATATTCTGAAAGGTGGTGATATGAATATCCAGGGTTGTGGCAAGAAAGCGAACGTATGATGGGAAAATCAGAAATTCAAATAAAAGGTCGGCAACAATAACAAAAAAAACTGCAACAAGGCAAGCCTCCAACGATTTTTTATCAGTTAAGAAGCGAAGTATTAAATAGAAAGGAGTTCTTGTTATTTGAGTGAAATCATCTCTCATGGGACAGCTCCCTCGCTTTACTCTAAGCGAAAAGATGTTACTCAACAGATGTGAGGCGTATCATTCCTCAATATTAAATTGATCATCAGAAGGTATCCCTTCTGATTCTTCTGTCATCGTAACTAATTCTTTTTTGGTGCGATAATGTAATTGGATTTTTCCTTCGTTGATTTCTTGAATGGCACGATAGGTAGGTTTATGAATCAAGGTTCTCTTTTTGTTTTTTCCCTTATGGATTTCATCAGACTCTGAAATCTCTGCTTCATCATCATAAATGTCTTTGGCACGTTGAGTTGCCATCAACACTTTTTCAAAAATATTGTAGTTGTCGTAACGTTCATGTTCTTCAATAAATTTTAAATAATCTAAAGACATGCCATCCTCCTTGGTCTATGGATTCAATGTCAGCAAAAGAGTATTCGCTTCTTGTTTGAATTCAGAATTAGGTGTGTTGTTGATCAGTTGTTCTAAATGAGATTTGGCTGTTACAATATCCCCTTTTGTCAGGGCAATGCGGGCAAGCGTTTTCCAACGTACATCCTGCCAGTCTTTTCCATCAATGCTTTCTGCAGTCTGGCGAGCTTGATCCAGTTTTTGCTGATTTTCGTAGACCGCAGTTAAGCTCAACTTTGCTGCTGTGATCATACTGGGAATTGCTTTGGAATGTTCAATGACTTTTTGATAGGTTTGCTCTGCTTGACTCCAGTTTTTCTGGACCGTATAGAGTTGTCCTAAATGCATGAGAGCAATTGTACTGTTGGTGGTATCAGGATAGTTTGCCAGAAACTCTTGAAATGCTTGAATTGCTTGATTTTGCTGCTCAGTTCCACTATTTGTTGCGATATTTTTTTGTGCTGTGTAAAGCAGATTTGCTTGCTCTATCTGTTTAGTTTGATAATAGTAACGCCCATAGAAAATGCCAATAACTGCAATAGTGAAAACAATTGTTCCTGCAATAAATAATTTTCTGTTTTTATAAATAAAATTCGATGCTGCATACAACCAAGCTTGAATTTGATCTGGTTGATGCAACTCTTTACGGCTCATTCGCTGTTCACTCATCGTGTGTCCTGGCTGTTTTCCCTATAGTGATGATTGGCTACAGAATTGGTTAGTTCTTTGATTGATGGAATATATTGCTCGTAGGATTGAGACAAATTATTAAAGAATAATTTACAGTTAATCCTTTTATAATAAATTTTTTTTAGCTTCCATTCAAGGAAAAAATCGTTTTCTGAGAAAATGTTCGACAAATTACACTCCACATGTTACAGTAACAATTTACCTGGAAAACCTGGAAAATAAAGCGGGAAGGTTCTCTATTCGTTGCAGGCTGCCTTTTTTGGAAGTTATGACGAAGTTGATTGAACGAGTGATAGAACTGTTGAAAGACCCCATTGGACAAATGGGTTATGAATTATGGGATGTTGGCTATCAAAAAGAAGGGAATCAGTGGTATCTTCGCTTATTTATTGACCATCTCGATGGAATCACTTTAGAAGATTGTGTTGAAGTCAACAAAGCCGTAGAACCTGTTTTAGAAACAGATGACCCGATACCGCACGAATACATCCTCGAAGTCTCATCTCCAGGTATTTTTCGTTCTTTGAAGAAGCCAGAACATTTCCAGCGATTCACGGGTGAAAAGGTCAAGTTGAGTCTTTTTCAAGCTGTCTCGGGACGTAAAAAAATAGTGGGAGAGTTGATTTCTGCTTCGTCTCAGGAGATTGAGATTGCCTTAGAAGATCGGACACAAATCGTTTTACTTTATCAGCAAATTGCAAAAGCCAGTTTAAATCCATAATCTTTTCCGAATCTTTATTTTGTAGGGTGCCGAAATTGAAGGAAAACTTATTAGATGTGATCAATGAACTTGCCAAGGAAAAAGGAATTGATCGAGATGATGTCATTCAGATTGTAGAAGAAGCGATTGTTGCAGCTGCTCGCAAGAAGTTGAGTAAATACAATACGATTGAAGCGCAATTTAACCCCAAAAGTGGTCAAATTGAATTATTTCAGTATAAGCGTGTGACATCGGTGCTTCAGGACCCTGAGAATGAAATTTTGTTGGAAGAAGCACAAGCAATGGATGAATCGGCAGAAGAGGGGGATGAAGTCGAATATGAGATTGAGGAAAGGGAGTTCAATCGTATTGCGCAATCGGCAAGACAACTCATTTTTAAGAAGATTAAAGAGGCAGAGCGGGAAATAATTTATAATATCTTCAAAGAGCGTAAAGGAGAAATTCTGACCGGAACTGTTGTGCGAACGGAGCAAGGAGGACGCATTGCGATTAATTTCAATAAGGCAGAAGCTTATTTATTTAAAAGAGAACAAATCTCAGGAGAACGATTTGATCATGGTGATCATATCCGAGTGTATCTCATGGATGTAAACAATGATCCCAAACAGCCTTCACAGCTGGTTCTTTCAAGAACCCATCCTGGTTTTTTGATGAAACTGTTTGAGATGGAAGTGCCTGAGGTTTATGATGATGTTGTTGAAGTGATTAATGCAGCACGAGAACCAGGGAAGCGTGCCAAAGTGTCTGTCTATACAACGGACCCTGATGTTGATCCGGTGGGTGCGTGTGTGGGTATGCGAGGTAGTCGAGTTCAATCGATTGTCAATGAACTGAGGGGGGAGAAGATTGATATTGTGAGATGGAGCGAAGATTTACCAACTTATCTAGAGAATGCATTAGCTCCTGCCGAAATTATGCGTATGGAAATTGCAGAAGAGGAGCGAGAGATCAATGTGTGGGTTGAGCAAGATCAATTGTCGTTAGCCATTGGGCGACAGGGACAAAATGTACGCTTGGCCTCAAAATTACTGGGATTTAAAATTAATGTGTCGCCAGTGGAAGAACGTTCAACCATGTCGATTGAAGATCAAATCGCTTTGGAGTTAGGAAAAGAACGTTCTGTAGAAAATGAAGCTGAATTAGAAAAATCAACCGAAACGTCCAATCTGCCAAAAGAAGCCAAGAGTGAAGAGAGTGAGTCAACAGAGAACGTTGAGAATGAAGCTGATTTGCCAGAAGACGTAAAAGGTGAAGAGAGTGAGTCAACAGAGAACGTTGAAAACGAAACCGCTCTATCGGAAGAAGCCAAGAGTGAAGAGGGTGAGTCAACAGAGAACGTTGAAAATGAAGCTGATTTGCCAGAAGACGCCAAAAGTGAAGAGGGTGAGTCAACAGAGAACGTTGAAAATGAAGCTGGTTTGCCAGAAGACGTAAAAGGTGAAGAGGGTGAGTCAACAGAGAACGTTGAAAACGAAGCGGCTCTATCGGAAGAAGCCAAGAGTGAAGAGGGTGAATCAGAGCCTCTGAAAAAAGCAGAAAACGATCTAGAGCCGAAGATGACCGAGAACTCTCTCTAATTGAAGTGAAAGCATACAATCTACTAGATACTACATTAGTTATCCTACCGTTATTGTTTAAGTGCATTGATTCAATAAAAATCGCGCTGACCATTGCAATTATCTTGAAATAATTGTATGTCCCATTGATTGATAATAAGAAGGAATTATATACGGAAAAAAATATGAAAAAGATGAGGGTATTTGAGTTAGCAAGAGAATTAAACATACCTTCCAAGCAGTTGATTCAAAGATTGAATGCTATTGGTGTGATAACGGAGAGTAATTTTAATATATTAACCGAAGAGCAGGTGGCTTCTATAAGAGCAACTGTTTCCGGGAAAACTGCAAGTGTTACAGTGACGAACAAAGAGCCTCGAAGAGGTAAAGTCATTCGTCGTGCAAGAAGTACAACAGATACTCTTGAAATAGCAGAACCCACTGAGAAAAAACCACGTCGAATCAGAAAAATTAGAAAAGCCGCAGAAGAGCCCGTTTCTGAACCTGTCGTGGAAAAAGAACCCACGGTAGAAGATCCGGTAGATCAAGAGATTATTGAAGCAGAGCCTGTTGAACCAGAAGTTCAAGAAGCACCCATTGTAGAAGAAAAATTACCTGAAACTTCCCCTGAACAAGAAACTGTTCCTATTGAACCAGAACCGGAAATATCTGAACCGGAAACCACTGAAGTGGAATTGAAAGTGGAACCTGAGGTTCAACAGCAAGAAGTGGCATCGGTTCCGGATCAGGAACAACCCCCACAAACGGTTACCTCTGAAGACGAAACACCACCTCCTGTTCCTCCCCCTGTCCAAAAAACAGACGAACCCAAACCTGCTCCCGAGAAGAAGGTGGTTGAATTTCAAAAACTTGAAGCACCATCAACTGGTAAAGAGAAAAAGAAGGATAAGAAACAGTCTCGTTATGAAGAGCAGGAGCAGATTGACACCCGTCAAAAGAAGTCTTCTAAAAGATTTGCTAAGGTTTCTGAGGAAGAAGAAGGAGCGATGTGGGAGAGATCACGTCGTAAACGATTACGAAGGACCAAGCATAAGACAAAACCTTTGGAGAAAAAGCATACCTTCAACCCAAGAAAGAAAAGTATCAAGATTGGTGCTCAAATTACAGTGGGTGAATTGGCGGGATTGATTGGAATTAAGGCCTCTGAGATTATTAAAAAATTAATGGGGATGGGTCTCATGGCAACCATCAATCAAAATATTCCAGGTGAAAGTGCGGAGTTGGTTGCTGCAGAGTTTGATATTGAAGTAGAATTGGATACAAAAAAATTAGAGGATGTTTTAGAAGAACACGATGATCAGGCAGAGCAAGTTCCTCGGGCTCCAATTGTAACAATCATGGGACATGTGGATCATGGAAAAACTTCATTACTCGACAAAATTCGAGCCACTCGGGTGACCGAAGGAGAAGCAGGAGGAATCACGCAACATATAGGAGCTTACCGTGTTAGAACAGAAATGGGTGATATCACATTTCTGGATACGCCTGGACATGAGGCATTTACTGCAATGCGTGCACGGGGTGCTAATGTGACAGATATTGTAGTCCTGGTAGTTGCTGCTAATGATGGAGTCCAACCTCAAACAGTGGAGGCCATTCATCATTCACAGGCTGCTGAAGTCCCCATTGTCGTTGCAATTAATAAAGTAGATCTTCCGGATGCAAATGTTTCTCGTATACAGCAGGAATTGTTAGAACATAGTTTGGTGAGTGAAGATTTTGGTGGGGATACGATTTTTGTACAAGTTTCTGCAAAAACTGGAGAAGGTATTGATACTTTGCTGGAGATGCTTCACTTGCAAGCAGAGGTCCTGGAATTAGAGGCCCCTGCAACCGGAAGAGCCCGTGGTATTATCATAGAATCTCAGATCAACAAGGGCCGTGGTCCTGTCGGCACTGTTTTAATTCAACAAGGCTGCTTGAATGTCGGAGATTATTACGTTGTGGGAGAAACTTTTGGAAAAGTCAGGGCGTTATTTAATGATCGAGGACAAGCCATCGAAAATGCTCTGCCTTCGACTCCTGCTGAAGTACTGGGCTTTAACAGCGTACCTGATACAGGAGAAGAATTTATTGTCCTGGAAGACGAAAAAACAGCACGCCAGATTGCAGCAAACCGTGCTCATAAAAGTAAAGATGATGTTGCCACACAGCAACAAAAAATGCATCTTGAAAATTTATTTAGCCGTATTAACGCAGAAGAGCAAGTGAAGTTGAGTATTTTGATTAAAGCCGATGTACATGGTTCTGCGGAAGCGCTTCAATCGGCTTTGTCTCAATTAGGCAATGAAAATGTCTCTGTCAATTGTATTCATACTGCAACCGGCAGTATTACTGAACATGATGTTTTGTTGGCAGCAGCTTCTGATGCAATCATTATTGGCTTCAATGTGGGACTGGATGCAAATGCAAAAACTGTAAACAGTCGCGAAGGGGTAGATATTCGCCTGTATACTGTCATATATGATGCCATTGAAGATGTGAAAAAGGCGTTGGAAGGATTACTCAAACCAACCTTGAAAGATGAAGTGATTGGCCGGTGTGAAGTACGGCAAATATTTAACATGAGTAAAACAGGTCAAATTTTAGGATGCTATGTAACGGAAGGGAAATTGCTGCGTGATGCAATGATTCGGGTGTTTCGTCAAGATGATGTTATTCATGAAGGAGATTTAGTTTCATTGAAGCGTTTTAAGGATGATGTTCGTGAAGTTTTGAATAACTACGAGTGCGGGGTCATTGTTAATTTTGAAGATATTGAGGTAGGTGATATTATTGAAGCCTACGTCCAGGTAGAAGAATCGGCCAGGTTGTAACCAGAATGCGTAAAGGAAAATCAGGTATTCAAAGTGCTCTCATTCAGAGAAAGTTATCAGAAATCTTTTTAAGAGAGAGCAAGGACCCCAGATTTGAACGTGTCACCATTAGCCGTGTGAAAGTAGATAGAGGTTGCTCTTTTGCACAAGTTTATTTTTCCATTTATCCTCCTGAAGATATTGAAGAGTTAACCAGTTCATTGAACAATGCTGCAGGCTTTTTTAGCAATTGCCTCGGACATGCCTTAAAAACCAAACATACTCCTCGACTGATTTTTATTTATGATAAAGGCTTTGACTACAGTCGGGAGTTTGATGAGGTACTCAAGAAAATTTCCAGTAAAGACTAGAGTGTGGGAAGAGCCGTGTGAACAGAATTGTTAATGTCAATAAAACCAAAGGTATTACTTCGTTTGGGGTTATTAGAGAATTGAAAAAATTGTGCAATATCAGGAAAATCGGACACTTAGGCACGTTAGATCCATTGGCTACAGGTGTTCTTCCTGTGTTCATTGGAAAGGCAACAAAGCTAATTCCGTTATTTGACAAATTAGATAAAGAGTATCGGGCCAAATTGAAGTTAGGAGAGCAAACAGATACTTTTGATACAGAAGGAAAAATAACGAAAACCACAAATATTGAGCATTTGACGTGTCAGCAAATAGAACAGTGTATTGGCAGATATCAAGGAGTGCAAAAACAGTTAGCACCAATTTTTTCTGCTGTTAAATATAATGGAATTCCTGCATATCGTTTGGCACGTGAGGGGAAAACCATTGAACGTAAGTCCAGGGTGATTCATATTCAATCCATTGATATTGAATCAATAGAGTTGCCGTTTGTCGTGATTCGAGTGACGTGTTCAAAAGGCACATATATTCGTTCACTTGTGGACGATATTGGACAAGATCTCGATGTCGGAGCACATTTGGTGGAGTTGGAGCGGATAGCCGTAGGGTCCCGCTTCTCTTTGAATAATGCGTACCGGCTGGAAGAACTGAAACAGTTCCAAGGACGTGATAGTGCTCCATGTTACATCAATCCCGTTGATGTCCTGGAAGATTTAAAGACGATTACAGTGACCCATCAAGAGCAGAGTCAGTTGATGTATGGGCAATCCATTGTAGTGGATGCCGACTTATCGTCTTTTTCATCTCATGAAGAAAGAGTCAATGATTGGGTGAAAGCTATCAATTCCCAAAACTTGTTGATTGCAATTGGCAAGGTTGTTGTGCAAAATAAAGTAGGCCAATTCAATCCGTCGAAGATTTTTGTATAAAAAGGAAACTATGTTAACAAAAGAGCAAAAGGTAGAAATTCAAGAAAAATACGGTCGTAGTGAAAATGACACGGGCTCTCCCGAGGTACAAGTTGCTATAATGACAGCTCGGATTAATTATCTGACAACTCATTTACAACAAAAACCGAAAGATCATGATTCACGCCGAGGATTATTAAGATTGGTAGGACAACGCCGTAATTTTTTGAATTATCTTATGAAAAAAGATGTAGAACGCTATCGTGCAGTAGTTAAACAGCTCGGTATCCGTAAGTAATGACCCTATTCATATACTGGAGAATTAATGAAAACAGTCGAAACAGAATTTGCTGGAAGAAAATTAACTATTGAAACTGGAAGAATGGCTAAACAAGCCAATGGGTCAGTAGTAATACAATATGGAGATACTGTTGTCTTAGTTGCTGCAACAGCGGCAAAAGGTGGAGAAGCACGTGATTTTTTCCCACTTTCTGTCTTTTATGTAGAAAAAAATTATGCCACAGGACGTATTCCTGGAGGCTTTTTGAAACGAGAGAGTCGTTTATCAGATAGGGAAACTTTAATTTCACGCTTTATTGATCGTCCGCTGCGGCCATTATTTCATAAGTATTTTACGGAAGAGACACTGGTCATGGCGACTGTTTTAAGTGCGGATCTGGTCAATGGTCCAGATGTTGCGGCAATGGTAGGTGCTTCAGCAGCACTGGTCATTTCTGATATTCCATTTGAAACACCAGTGGCAGGTATTCGAATAGGTCGTGTTGATGGTCAATTCATTGGAAATCCCACACCTGCGCAATTAGAAGAGAGTGAACTGGACATTTTTATGGCAGGTTCGAAAGAAGCGATTTTGATGGTGGAAGGAGAGGCTGATCAAATCAGTGAAGAAGTGATGCTCGAAGCCATTCTTTTTGGACATGAGGCAATTCAACCGGTGCTTGCTATTCAAGAAGAATTGGTGAGTCAGTGTGGTAAACCGAAACGAGAGGTGGTGGTACCTGAAGAAAATACAGAGCTGCAAGCCAAAGTTGAAAAAATTACATTATCAAAAGTACAAGAAGCCTTGACCATCAAAGATAAGTTAGCTCGCCATGAGATGATCGATACAATCGCTGCTGATTGTCTGCAAGAAGTATTAGAAGAAGAGGTCAATGAAGAAGAGCAGGCAGAAATTGCACAAATGATTGGAGATTTGGAAAAGCGGGAAATGCGAGCCAAAATTTTGAATGAAAGTACACGCATTGACGGACGTTCTTTGACAGATATCCGACAAATTACCTGTGAAACAGGTATATTGCCACGAGCGCATGGTTCAGCATTGTTCACCCGAGGTGAAACACAGGCGTTAGTCGTGACGACATTGGGAACAAAAGAAGATGAGCAACTGATTGATGCTCTGGAAGGAGTATCATTCAAGAATTTTCTCTTACATTATAATTTTCCAGCTTTCTCTGTAGGAGAAACAAGGCCTCCACGAGGTCCTGGACGTCGTGAAATTGGTCATGGTTTTCTTGCTGAAAAAGGTGTGACGGCTATTCTTCCAGGACGTGAAGAATTTCCTTACACAATTCGTGTTGTCTCAGAAGTGTTGGAATCGAATGGCTCCTCTTCCATGGCCACAGTGTGTGGTGCTTCTCTGTCAATGATGGACGCTGGTGTTCCTTTGAAAGAGGCAACTGCTGGAATTGCGATGGGCCTGATCTATGAAGAGGGAAAAACAGCCATTCTTTCTGACATCTTAGGAGATGAAGACCATCTGGGCGACATGGATTTTAAAGTAGTTGGCAGTGAAAATGGCATCACTGCCTTACAAATGGATATTAAAATAACAGGAATTGACCGTACTATTATTGAACAAGCACTGGCACAGGCAAAAGAAGGTCGATTGCATATTCTGGAGGTCATGAAGCAGGAAATTGCTTCCTCCCGGACCGGTTTATCCAGCTACGCTCCTCGATTTGTCACGCATAAGATCCCCGTCGATAAAATTCGTGATGTTATTGGTCCAGGAGGAAAAGTCATCAAAGGCATTACTGAGAAAACAGGAGCTAAGATTGATATTAATGATGATGGGATTGTTTCTGTTGTGTCGACCGATCACAAGGCAGTCGACGAAGCACTGCAGATGGTTTATGACTTGACCAGAGCCGTTGAAATTGGAGAACTTTATACAGGACAAGTTGTCAAAGTTACAGATTTTGGAGCATTTGTGGAAGTTTTTCCTGGAACACAAGGATTGGTACATATTTCCAATTTAGCAGAAGGCCGGGTGAAAACGGTGTCCCAAGTGGTCCAGGAAGGACAATCTGTCAAGGTTCGTGCAATTGGCTTTGATCGGCGCGGTAAATTGCAGCTGAGCATTAAGGACGTGTAAAAATAATCATAAAATAATGAACCAGAAAAGAGGAAAACTGATCAATAGCCTTGTACACCCAACGGTTGTCTATTGATCAGTCACTTTTCTGAGGAGAAATTATGAAACGTATTTTGCTGGGCATTTGCAGTTTATTCTTATTGTTTGGAAACATCAGCGCACAAAGCATTGATGACCGTTGTCTTCAAGACGGACCTTCTGCTTGTATCGACTGGGACCGTGGTGTTGTCATTGCTGAGGGAATTGGAGTTCCTGCCAAATTTGCAAATAATCCCGCGTTGCAAAATGCTAGTGCTCAGAGAGCTGCTCGTCTGGATGCGGCACGCAATATTTTAGAAATGATAAAAGGAATCAATATTTCTTCTGTCACTACTGTCAAAGAAGCGATGGTAGCCAATGACACCATCCGCACCAGAATTCAAGGCTATTTGCATGGTTTGCGCCCTGTAGGAAACCCCCGTTATTTTTCAGATGGAACAATTACCATCAGAATGGAAGCCAGATTGCACAGGACGATCCCAGAAGAACTGCTTTATCGCAATCAAGCTACCAGAGTCACACCACCTCCTGTACAAATCCAACCCGCTCCTACTCGTCCTCCAAATACAGTGCCTCCTTCAACAGGAATTCAAAATTCCAGTGCGGCACCTACCTCTCCTTCCATCCAGCCCGCACAAACAGGATTCAATGTCAATCAGGTCTATACAGGAATGATTGTAGATGCTAGAGAAACAGGGGTTCAACCTGCGATGTCCCCAAAAATTTTTGATGAAGAAGGCAACGAAATTTATGGCTCTGCCTATGTCGACAGAGCGTTTGTGGTCAAACATGGCATGGCTGGCTATCTCAAAGATATAGAAAAGGCAAAAGGGAATGATCGAGTCAGAGGCACTCCTTTGGTGATTAAGGCATTGAAGAGTACAGGTAAGAATAGGACCGATTTGGTTGTCAATAATAATAATGCAAAAGCATTGCGCCAAGTGGCGGCAACTCAATCTTTTTTACGTGAAGCACGCGTGGTGATTGTTTTAGATTGAGGTGAGCTGTTTTCTTTCACTTCTCGCATATTTCAAAACGATTGTATTCTACATTTTTTTGTACGCGATTCTGTGTATTTGAGGACACTTTGCTGATGAAGATATGTTTTTGCAAGATCGGAAATGGAGAAAATTAAGGACACAATCATAATATTAGCCACTTCTTGTTATTCTCACCTATGGAAGCAGTGCTCTTCTTCCCGGAGAGCGGATCGCCGTCCACAGGACAGGTGAGGGGATAAACAGTAAGTCGCCCCAACTTTAAAAGAAATTGGCTGAAAATATGATTAAGCCCAAATTAGTCATTTTACTGAGAAGACTGCCTTTTGATTTATGTTTCAATTTTAATCAGTTTTCGAATAATTCCCACCAAGTCTGGGAGATTGAAAGGCTTCATTAACAAAGCATTTCCTCCCCACTGTTGCACATCTTGAGCTGTGATAGTTCGATTTGCTGTCCATAGAAGAATAGGAATATTTGGTTGAAGCTTCCGACATTCGACAATCAATTGATCCCCTTGAAATCCCGGTATATTGAAATCTGTAACTATCATATCAAAACGATCTGATTGATTTTTGAAAAGTTGCAAGGCTTGGCAGCTATTGTGTCGAATTGTGACATCATATCCTAAAGCAGCCAAAAAATTAGCGACCATGTCAGCTAAGTTTTCTTCATCTTCTATCAGCAATATTTTGAATCTCATATGTTTCCTCAAAGGTAAAAGTTTCTTGTCGAAAATAGGTGATCCTTCGATACAAATTTACTACTGCAATGTCTGTTTCTCGTGTTGTTTTTCTGCGCATATCTGTTCATAAACCTTATGCATATCTGCCTTGATCTCTTCGGATCGAATTTTAATCCAATACGAAAATAGACTGATTCTTCTAATAGTGTTCTCTCCAAATTTCTCCTGTTCAGCCGTCATATGCATCACAAAAAAGAAACAACAATGATTAAGTTCGGTGAATTGATTATATAAGGCTCTTAAAAATTCTAACGATTTTTAACACTCTAAAACTCTGTTTTGTAGTGAATAGAACACTTCTGTCTCCTTTCTCGCTACTACTTCTTAGATTTTGATGCTAGTCTTAGGGGGCTTATTTTTTGAGTTGTTAGATTTTTATGTTGTTTATTAGCTATCATTAGACCTACTGGGTGAAATAATATAGTGATATCACGATATAATCAAAACTATTTTTTGATACGCTTCAATTATTTTGATTGGAGGGTATCTAATGAAAACCAAAAAACGTGGGAAAAATGCATGCGGACAACGCATTGCCCAATTTCGAAAAGAACGAAATAGAACCCAAAAATCTCCCAAAATGGGACAAGAGGATATGGTTGTAGCACTAAAGGAGTATGGAATTACGATGATTCAAAGTTCTTATTCTGATCTAGAGGCAGGAAACCGAAATATTAAAGACTATGAACTGATCGCTCTGATCAAAATACTCGGTATTGAGAACCTACATTGGCTTATATTTGGGGACGAATAGAAAGCATTGGATATATTTCATTATTCAAAACTCCTTATTCAGCATTGAATATTCAACTTTTCAAAAGTATTGTGAGCGGCTGAAGAAATGATTTTTTACATTCCTTAAGGAAATGGCTCTCTTAAAGGCTAAATTTTCTTTGGGTATTTCTGGGAGTATCAATTGTAGTTAACGCTTTAATTCCTTCGTTGATAATTTAATAATTATTTTTAGATTCATAATCTCTATATAAAAAAAGTGAATAGATTTAATAGTTAATAATAATCCAACATCTATGAGTATAGTGTATCATTCAAGGAAAATTATAAAATAATAATACATAAAATCTGAATTATATCTCATTTTAAAAATTATTTAATTATTTGAAATTATTTAATAAAAAATAT
>JANQHV010000109.1 GCA_028282505.1 SAR324 cluster bacterium
GAAAAATAAGGGAGAGTTCTTATGAGCAGTATCCGTGAACTGGCACAACAAACGGCAGATTTGAGAGTTTTATATGTGGAAGATGACGAACAGTTGCAAATAGAAACGACCCAGCTCTTCTCCAATTTTTTTGAGAATATCACTCCCGCTTCTAATGGACAGAGGGGATTGGAATTATACCAGGAGGCGATTTCTCGTCAGGAGCCTTTCGATATTGTCATTTCTGATATTCATATGCCGGTCATGAATGGAATAGAAATGTTGCGCCAAATCAAAAAAATAAGTCGGGAACAGGCCGCTATTGTGGTCTCTGCCCATGACGACTCCGATTATTTAATGGAAATCATCAACTTGGGCATTGATCAATTTATTTTGAAACCCTTGAGTCTGCAAAATTTTCTGGGAGTACTCCAACGAGTTCATCACGACCTGACACATTACCGGGAGATGCTCAAGAAAATGGAGCAGGAAGAACGCTCTTTGGAGATGATGGAACACGGTGTTTTTCGTTTTCGAACCCCCCAGGATGTGGACAATCTGGCCAGGGTGCTTTCACAGGTGTGTCCAGACCCCTTACGCACGTTACAGGGATTGCTGGAACTGCTGACCAATGCTGTGGAGCATGGCAATTTGGGACTGACCTATAATGAAAAAACGGTGTTGGTCGAGAAGATGCAACTCGAACAAGAAATCGAAAGACGTCTATTGCTGGAAGAGCAGTTGCATCGATATGGCACCCTGAAGTTTTACAGATCTGATCGTGAAATTCGCTTACACATCCAGGACGAAGGGAATGGGTTTGACTTCGAAAAGTACTTAACCTTTGACCAAAACCGTATCTTTGATAATCATGGGCGTGGTATTGCTATGTCTAAATTACAATTCTTTGATGATCTCCAGTACATGGGTTGTGGTAACGAGGTCGAAGCCATTGTGAAATTGGATGGATAATGCAGGACTTCCCCCCTCGCTTTTTAGCACACGTACATCTAAGTCAGCAGTCGCCTTTGATGGATGTTGAATCAGCCGATTAATCCCACAGCACTTTATATGGAACACTTCTGTGACTCTAAAATTGATCATGAAGGCTATATATCTCTAACGTATTGATTTCTTATTTCACGATAATACTCGTCATTATCTGGGTAAAATAGACTGTCAGCAAAACGACTTTCAACATATGGTGTGTCAATCTTCGAAATATAAATGTATTCAGCTCCTGTTAATAAAGATTCTCGGGCTAATTTATGTAGCCCGTTATAAATACTCCAGGACATGAGTTTATCCAGTTTACTAGGTACCTCAATTTTTTGTTCAACCTTTCGCCAAGCTTTGCTTAATTCTGGAAAAACACCACCATTATCCTCCATAATTTTACCGTTTCCAACAAATATTGTATCAGGCCACAACTGTATTGCTTCATCAAATAGTTGTGAAAATTGTATTTTTGGCATCATAGCAATTAATTGTCTGGATTTCTCCAACCACAAGAATCAGAAATTGCTGACCTAATACTGAATTTTGAAAGAGAGATGAGTCTTGAACCTTGCTTTTATATGAAAATTGCGGGATTACAGTTGAATCTCTTACTTAAAGCTTTAATCTGACGTTTATTCAATTCTCTCTTTCCTGAAAGAATTTCTGAAATAATTCCAGGACTTCCCAACTCAGTTAGATCTTTTTGTTTAAGTCCGTGTTCCTCCATCAAATATTTCAGACAACCAATAGGGTCTCCTTCAGGTTCAGGTATATTTTTGTTCTCATACTCCATAATTAGAGTTCCAACAGTATCCAGCAAACTATTAAGATAGTGATTTTCATTTTCCCCAATCTCATCAATCAAATAATGAGATAGTTCAATCAAACGATCTAAGTCATGTTCATCTCTTGGGGAAGCTAGAAAAAGCGCAAGAGTAGGCCATGCATGAATTAATTCTTCGTATTTTTGTACCATGAGTCTTCTTTCCATTTTTCCAGATCATATTCTTTGTGAGTTAAAACATACCGAATATATAATCGTTTAAACTGATATTTGATTAGTGCAATGATCCGATATTTATTTCCTCCTACATTAAATACTACAAAGTTCTGAACTTGATCAACACCTGCAAAGGTTTGTTTTACTTGAGCAAACGACTGAAAGTCAGTCTTGTTAACTAATTGATACCAGCGGTCCATAACCTCTTTTGCCCCTGGGTGTTGTTGACAAAAGTCACGGATCATTTTCCGGCTGATTATATGCATTTATAGAACCCTTCTTTTAATTCTCATTATGAGAAAATAATACTCTTATGTTTCCTTATAATCAAATTAATTTCTCAATTTGTGAATTACAGTATGCAAGGCGATCAAACATATTGATAGTTCAAAATCCGTTTAATTTCGGTGTTGTGCCATGCCAGGATATCGGCAATGCTCTTGTCGATTTGTGCTTCGGTTTGTTCGGAACAGGGGTTTTTGACCAACCAGCGTGCCCGGTCATATCCGGCTAAACGTGTGAGAGATACTGCAAATTTCTGACACAATTCTTTCTCGTTATAAAGATCAAAAAATTTATAGTAATTCAAATCTGATTGCGTAGTAGGAGAAGCATCCAGTATCAAGCAGAGTAAAGGGCCTTTGAGAAACGCAACATGCAGCAAACAGGGACGTAACGGCGAGATTCGTATTTTTCGTTTAGGCAAACCCAGGTAGCCATCCTGGGCATTCCAGCAGTACAAATGCCATTTTTTCGGTTGAGGATGCCCTTTCTTCATGGTATCCGTAAATTTGCTTGCTCAAATCCTTGCAAAGAGTGTATCATGGGGTGGTTCTTTGGGATGGTAAGGGATGCTATTTCCAGAGTCCAGGTGAAAAAAACAAGAATTTTGATTGATGGAGGTGAAGGATGCGTATTTTCATTTCGATTGTATCGGCATTTGCTGCATTTATTATCATTGTGTGGTTCGGTAGCTTTAATGAAGGTGAGCCCAATTATGCATTTGCTATCACAATGGCCATGATTGGAGGCTTTGCAGGGTGGACCCTCGGTTGGTCCAAATATCAGGATTGGCATGGTACCGCAGATTCTTCTGCTGACCAGTACAAACCATTTGTTCCGCCTCCTCCAGTCTCCGAGCAAACTCCCTACTCTGATGATTCTAAAAAAGAAACCACGCCTGTGGTTGTCAAAGAAATCAATACTGCCCATGTTGGTGATGTGGTTTCCTCAACAGAATCTGTGACTACAGCAATAGAGAGTGAGTCTGCTAAAGCCCCAGAAAAACCAAAGCCTGCGGTAACAAAGGAAGAGCCTGCCAAAGCTCCAGAAAAACCAAAGCCTGTAGCCAAGCAACCTCAAACAGCCCCAAAGAAAACAGAGCCGAAGAAACAGAAAACTGCCGATGCGGAAACGGCCAATTTGATTTCATTGAGCGATGTGGAAAAACAATTATCCATTAGCCGCAAGCCGCTCAATAAGCATATTGAGAACCTGGGAATCGCCAAACAAAAAAAAGGACGTTATGTCTATATCCAGGAAGCTGACCTGGAGAAACTGAAAAAAGCAATAGCAAAAACCTGAAGGTTTGGGGACCCTTTATTGCGTCTCTTGCAGGAGTTTGGTCATTTCTGTCAGTTTGATAAACTCAGCACGGTACCCTTCCATGTCAGGCCCTTTTGCATTTTTGGCTAAATCCAGGATGCTATCAAACGTCGTACTGCCTTTGTATTTTGAATTTTTCATCAACAACCCATACTGTGCCACTGCTGCAGAAAAGCGAAAATCATTGGTTGTATTTTCGAGTTTTTGCTGCTTGTCCAGAATTGGTTTTGTGATGAGCAGGCTGTTTTGACCATCTGGTTTTTTGTAGCGAAATTTGACCGTCATGATTTCATCGCTGGTATAGGCTTCTGGTTTTACCTGTGTTTCCTGGTATTTTAATGAGTCGGTCTGAGGCAGCTTGGTTTTTGCAGCAGCAGGGATGATTTCATACAAGGCGGTGACAGAATGCCCTGCCCCAATTTCTCCTGCATCCTTGGTATCATCATTGAAATCTTCTTTTCTGAGCATTCGGTTTTCATAGCCAATGAGGCGGTAGGCTTTGACTTTGGCCGGATTGAATTCCACCTGAATTTTCACATCTTTGGCAATGGTGAAGAAGGTGCCTCCCATTTCTTTGACTAGAACTTTTTGGGCTTCCAGCAGATTGTCAATGTAGGCATAATTGCCATTGCCTTTGTTGGCTAACTGTTCCATACGGTCGTCTTTGTAATTGCCCATGCCAAAGCCCAGGATGGTTAAGAAAATTCCAGATTTTCGCTGCTCTTCCACCAAACGGACCAGGGCACCGGTGCTGGAAGTGCCCACATTGAAATCACCATCGGTGGCCAGGACAATGCGATTGTTTCCAGAAGGAATCAGGTTTTGTTTGGCAATCTGATAGGCCAATTGGATGCCAGCCCCACCTGCTGTGGAACCACCAGCCCTCAATTTTTCGAGGCTGGCCAGAATAGTTCCTGTTTTGTTGCCGGGTGTTGAGGGCAAAACAACTCCTGCAGCACCGGCATAAACCACAATGGAAACGCGATCTTCTGTAGTCAACTGCTGTGTCAATAGTTTGAAAGCCGCCTTGAGCAATGGCAACTTATCGGGGCTTTGCATTGATCCGGAAACATCCAATAGAAAGACCAGGTTACTGGGAGGTAACTGCTCTTTGGGAATATTCTTTCCCTGGAGACCAATGTGTACCAGTTGATGGCCTGGATTCCAGGGCGTGGTCGATATTTCTGTATAGATCGAAAAGGGGTGCTCGTCTTCAGGCTCCTGGTATTGATAGGTAAAATAGTTGATGAATTCTTCAATGCGAATGGCATCTTCAGGAGGAAGTTGTCCCTGGTTGATGAAGCGTCTGATATTGCTGTAAGAAGCTGTATCGACGTCAATGGAAAAAGTGGAAAGCGGATTTTGGGATGCCTCTAAAAACGGATTTTCCTCCAGTTTTCGGTATTCTTCCGTATTGAATGCCTGGGATGGGGGAACAGGAATTCTGGGAGGCTCGATACCAGGCTGGGAGCGTACCTGTGTACTGTGCAGGTCCATTTGCATCATTTGCATGCGTGGTTCCGCTTTCTTCATTTCCTTTGTCGCTACAAGCGGTGCTGTTTGGGGAACTGCTTCTTCTGGCGGAGCTGGCATGAGTTTCTGAACAGGCTCTTGCTTTTTAGCTGATTGGGATTTGGCTTTTGCGGCTTTTTCCGCTTTGGGAGGCCGTGGTTTGGGGGCAGGCTGGATTTCTTTTTGTGGG
>JANQHV010000314.1 GCA_028282505.1 SAR324 cluster bacterium
TTCAACAAGGAGATCAGATCAAACGAATCATTGTACAACAAAAACGTAGCCATCCTTATACTGTCGAAAAATTATAGTGCTGTTTTGCTAATCCTTTCAATATTTTCTGAGTTCCATCCCTCCATATTTAAGGTGTTTTTGAACACAAGGAGTGTGTTATAAACCTTAACCAACAGACCGCATATGCCTGAAAAGATTATAGAAACTGATATTTCTGCAGAGATGCGTGAATCCTATCTGGAATACGCAATGAGTGTCATTATTGGACGTGCCTTACCCGATGTTCGTGATGGACTGAAGCCGGTACATCGTCGTGCTTTGTTTTCTATGTCAGAACAAGGGAATGATTATAACAAACCCTACCGTAAATCAGCCCGTGTGGTGGGGGATGTGATTGGAAAATACCATCCTCATGGAGATGCCGCTGTCTATGATACCATTGTTCGACTGACTCAGGATTTCTCAATGCGCTACCCCTTGGTGGATGGACAGGGTAATTTTGGTTCTGTTGATGGAGATGCTGCTGCAGCAATGAGGTATACGGAAATTCGGATGGAACGTCTGGCTCATGAACTGCTGGTCGATCTGGAAAAAAATACGGTGGAGTTTCTTCCTAATTATGATGAGTCTCTGGAAGAGCCATCCGTGTTGCCGACAAAAATTCCAAATTTGTTGATAAATGGTTCCACTGGTATTGCTGTTGGCATGGCATGTAATATCCCTCCCCACAATATCAGTGAAGTCATGGCGGGTTTGTTGTACTACATTGACAATAGACAAAATCCGTCTTTGCCCGAGCTGATGGAACATATCCCAGGACCGGATTTCCCAACAGGAGGGTGCATTATGGGAAGGGCTGGAGTTTATAATGCCTATAGTACAGGGCGCGGCGTGATCATTACCCGTGCTAAAGCGCATTTTGAAAAAGAAAACGGGGATCGGGATTGTATTATTGTGACAGAACTGCCTTATATGGTCAATAAAGCCACTCTGATTGAAAAAATAGCCGGACTGGTACGTGATAAAAAAATAGAAGGTATCTCTGATTTACGAGATGAATCGGATCGTAAAGGCATGAGAATTTATATCCAGGTCAAAAGAAGTGAAAACCCAGAAGTGGTGTTGAGTAATCTTTATAAACACACGGCCATGCAATCGTCTTTTGGGGTGATCATGCTGGCCATTGTGGACAAACAACCCAAAGTTCTTCCACTTCTGGAAGTGTTGCGGCTGTTTTTAGAGCATCGGATTGTCATTGTCACTCGCAGAATCCAATACGAATTAGCCCAGGCTCAGGCCAAAGCTCACATTTTAGAAGGGTTGACCATTGCTCTCTCCAAACTCGATACCGTGATTGAAGAAATTCGCAATGCCCCAAATGGAGCGGCGGCCCGACAAACTCTGATAGAGCATCATGACCTGACAGAAAAACAGGCCCAGGCCATTCTGGATATGAGGTTACAGCGTTTGACAGGAATGGAGCAAACGAAGATTCAAGAAGATTACAAGCAGTTGAAACAAGCCATTGCCGATTATCAAGCAATCCTGGCCGATGAAAATCGTATCTTGGATATCATTCGGCAAGAATGTCTGGAAATTCGTGAGAAATATGGTGATGCCCGACGCACCGAAATCTCAGAAGAGGAAAGTTCTATCTCTATAGAAGAACTGATCACACGTGAAGATATGGTTGTCACGATCACTCATAGCGGCTATATCAAACGCAGCCCTATCAGTGAATATCGGTTGCAGCGTCGCGGCGGAAAGGGCAAAATCGGTATGAGCATGAAAGATACGGATTTTGTGGAAAAAATGTTTGTGGCTTCGACACATGACCACCTCTTGATTTTCACGACGTTTGGTCAGGTGTTTTCCATGAAGGTCTATGAATTGCCTCAGGCCGGTCCTGCCAGTAAAGGCAAGGCCATTGTCAATCTTTTGCCATTGCGCCCAGATGAAAAAGTCTGTGCTTATTTAAGCGTTCCCGAATTTACAGAAGGTATGTACATTTTGATGTGCACCCTGAATGGAATTTGTAAAAAAACGGATTTGCAGGCATTTCGTCGGGTCCGTTCCTCAGGAATCCGAGCCATTACTCTTGATGAAAGTGATAAAATGCTCTCGGTTCAGTTAACCGATGGAAACCAGGAAATTTTTATTGTCACTCAACAAGGAATGAGTTTGCGTTTCCATGAGGAACAAATCCGTCCGATGGGAAGAGAGGCCCGCGGTGTGATTGGGATTCGCCTGAAAGAAAACGATCAGGTAGTAACCATGGAGGTCTTGCAAGGAACTGGTGATATTTTGACGGTTACTCAAAATGGGTATGGCAAGAAAACCGCTTTGGCAGATTATCCTCTGTCCAGAAATCGAGGCAACCAAGGAGTTCGAGTGATCAAAACGTCTGATCGTAATGGATTGGTTGTGGGAGCATTACAAATCGAACAGGATTTTCAAGTACTGTTGGTGACTCAATTTGGAAAATTGATTCGTATCAAAACCGATAATATCCCCACCATTGGCCGTATCACGCAAGGTGTGCGTCTTTTTAATCTGGATCAGGGAGAACAAGTTATCGATCTAGCAGGATTTACCGAAGACACCGAGGAAGAAGGCACAGACAATGGGAATGGAACGCAGGAAGAGGAAGCTGTTGTTGTGGGCACGGATTCTCAAGCTGCAGAATGATCTCTTCTCATGAAGACTTTGGAAAACTTATCAAATGAGCCATCATAAAGATATGGATGTAGATCAATATTTCAGTGAAATGCCAGAGGATCGACGCATCAAAGCCCAAACAGTCCATAGTTTAATCTTAGATTTGTATCCTCATGCCCAAATCAGCCTGAAATATAAGATGCCGACTTACGAATCTGAAAAGGGATGGTTTGCCATTGGTAATCAAAAGAACTACTGGTCGATTTATACCTGTAGTACTGAAAAAATAGAAGATTACTTGGTCAAGCATCCTGAAGCCAAGCATGGCAAAGGCTGTATCAATTTTAGAAAAAAGGATGATGTCGATTTGCAAGCAATGAAACTAGTCATTCAAAAGGCAATGAGTGGATAAATACAATGAAAAAATCACGACGGGAGGTTGCCTTTGCGGTGCTGTGCGTTACGAAGTAAAAGGCCCTTTACGCGACATAGTCAACTGCCATTGCAGCATGTGTCAGCGATTACACGGCAACTTTGGTCCACATTCGAAAGCCTTGAAGGTGAATATAACCATCACAAAAGACAATGGGCTGGCGTGGTACAAGACTTCCAATGTGGCTAGACGCGGATTCTGCTGTCAATGTGGCTCCAGTCTGTTTTGGGAACCCTTTGAGCAAGATGCTACGGGTATTGTGGCTGGTTCACTTGATGATTCTACAGGCTTGAAGACAATAGGACATATCTTTGTTGCTGAAAAGCCGGATTTTTACAAAATTACCGATGATCTTCCACAGTTTGAAGGCTCCTCCAACGGTAAACTAGTGGGAGATTACAGATAGGTGCGCATGTTTCATAAAACTTGGATAGCGGTATGGACATTTCTAATAGCAACGCTACTTTTGCCTGTTTCGGGGATGGCTGCTGGTTATCAGGAGGATACAGAGGAGTCACCGCCCCAAATTTCTATTTATCTCCCAAAAGCGCGAAATGCCATTGCGCTGTCTTTTTTATTCAAGAAACCCACCAAACGCAAGTGACTTTTACATTCTCTTGTGCTATTAATAGCCTTTCTTGTCTGTTTATGCGATATACAGGCAACACCATAGCCCTAAGTAACAAAAAGTCCTAGTACACAAAAATTTCATTTCTTGTCATCGCCCGACATATTGCCCGCACGTATCGCTCCCACATACGTGAGAACGCTAAAAGTTCAGTAAAATCGAAGATTTGAGCTTGTTTTGCTGATCGATGGATCACCATGGCATTGCTGTCATATCACTGTGACCATCATCTATCGAGCTGATACTGATTTTATTTATTATTTCTACAAATCACGAAAACACAAAAAGAAGGACAATCATGACTTATGAAAATATCATTTTTGAGAAAGAAGATGGTGTTGCAATTATTAAATTTAACAGACCAAAGGCGTTGAATGCTGTCAATTCGCCAACCATGGCAGATGTGTCTAATGCCCTAGACCAGGTGGAACAGGACAGCTCGATCAAGGTTCTGATTTTGACGGGGGCTGGCGAAAAATCGTTTATCGCTGGAGCGGACATTGCGGAAATGTCTAAACTGGGACCACTGGAATTACGTGCCTTTTCCGTAAAGGCCCATGAACTTCTGTTTCGTTTTGAGAAACTCCCAATTCCGGTTATTGCTTGTGTGAATGGCTTTGCTTTGGGAGGAGGCTCCGAAATAGCTATGGCTTGCGATTTTATCTATGCTTCTGAAAAGGCAAAGTTCGGCCAACCAGAAACGACACTTGGACTCATTCCTGGATGGGGAGGCACACAACGGTTATCTAGGCTGGTGGGTAAAGCACAGGCAAAGGAAATCTGCATGACAGGCGATATCTTCAGTGCTCAGGAAGCCAAAGAAATTGGAATGGTGAACAAGATTTTTCCACCAGATAGCCTCTGGGAAGAAACCATGAAAACTGCCAGGAAAATTGCTTCGATGGGAAGGGTTGCGACCAGAGCCATCAAAACCTGTGTGGATCGGGGATTCGATGTTGACCTGCACTCAGCATGCAACCTGGAAGCTGATGCATTTGGATACTGTGTGGCCACTCCAGATGGGAAAGAAGGGATGACAGCCTTTCTTGAAAAAAGAAAACCCGACTTCCAAGGGGAGTTGATTTAACCTCAGACTCTCATACATCCTGTTTATTGAGTCTATCTATAATATTTTGTTTTAGGAAAAGGAGAAAAGTATGGCATTAATAAAATCCATTATGAAAACTAATCTTCATGTCGCTAGACCGTGGGATTCGGTGTTGACGGTTTCAAAAAAAATGAGCGAAAACAACGAAGGCGCGATTTTGGTAGTGGATAATGACAGAGTTGTTGGGATTTTCTCGGAAAGAGATCTCCTCAGACGTGTGATTGCCCAGGAAAAGAATCCCTTGCATGTCAACGTGGATGAGGTGATGACTGAAAAACCAGCCACTGTGAACGCGGACACTCACGTCAAAGACTGCGTGCAACTGATCAAAGATAGAGGAATCCGGCATTTGCCTGTGGAGGACAACGATGGAAAACTGGTTGGAATCATTTCCACAAGAGATTTTCTGCAGTTCATCGTCGATGGACTGGAGCATCTGATTGACGAAGCGGATTTTAAAGCAAAAATGGAAGAAGGGGAAGATCCCTATGATCATATTGGTGGAGGCTACAGTCAATAATGACGAAATGACATTCACGTCTTCAGTGTGAGTGTCCACACTTCAGCAAACGGAAAAAATGAAAAATAACAGCGGTTTCTATTTGCAACATACAGTCATTAAAATTAAAACAAGGAGAATAAAGAAATGAACCGTGAAATAAAAAAAGTCGCATTATTAGGTGCAAACGGCAACATGGGGTTTGGCAGTGGAGCGCTGTTTACACGTTCTGACTGCGAAGTTACCTTTTTAGCGAGATCTGCTGATAAAGCCCAGGCTGGATTGGATGCGGCAAAAAAGCAAGTCCGGTCGGTTTCGGTAGGTAACCGAGCAACGGTGGGAAGTTATGATGAACAATTAGAACAAGCTTGTAAAGACGCCGATATAATTTTTGAAGCAGTGGCTGAAAATATGGCGATCAAGGACGAAATGTTTGAAAAAGTGGATAAATACCGAAGGCCCGATTCAATTGTAGCCACTGTTTCATCAGGATTAGACATATCGAAGCTGGCTGAGAATCGTAGTGATTCCTTCAAAAAAAATTTCTTAGGCTTGCACTATTTCAATCCACCCAATGTAATTGTGGGGACAGAAATCATTCCATCCGAACATACTGATCCTGGAATTGTTGATTTTTTAATAGAGTGGTGCACCAAATCCCAAAATCGAGTCATGGTCAAAACCGCCAATACACCAGGATTTGCTGGAAACCGGATTGGATTCAAAGTCTTGAATGAAGCCGCACAACTGGCAGAAGAATATGGTTCTGTTTATATCGATTATTT
>JANQHV010000363.1 GCA_028282505.1 SAR324 cluster bacterium
AAATACCATCGGCTTAGCGGCTTCTACATTGGGGGATTGAAACCCGACATCATAAATATGAAAGCCTAGATGCATGAATTTCCGTTCCAGATGGAGATAAGGAAATGAACTATCCAAGGCAAGTGTCGGGGCCAGCTTGACCACTCCGGTGATCATCAAAGGAGCTACTTCTCCTGCTGCCCGGGCAATTGCCAGAATGAAACCAGTCATGATTCCTGGAGATGACATGGGCAGGATCACCCGAACCAACGTCTGGAACTTAGTTGCTCCTAATGCCAAAGAACCTTCTTTAATTTCTTTGGGGACAGCGGATAATGCTTCTTCTGTAGCCACAATTACCACTGGCACTGTCAATAAACCCAAAGTCAGGCTAGCCCACAGAATTCCACCCGTTCCAAAGGTTGGGGTGGGCAATCGTTCTGGAAAGAATATGGCATCAATCGATCCCCCAATACCATAAACGAAGAAACCCAAACCAAAAACTCCGTAAACAATGGATGGAATACCAGCCAGGTTATGAACCGCAATATGCACCATGCGGTTGATGACTCCATCTTTTGCGTATTCTCCCATATAAATGGCTGTAATCACTCCCAGGGGGAATGAGAGGAAGCTCATGATGATGACCATCAGGACGGTGCCAAAAATGGCTGGAAACAATCCCCCTTCAGTATTGGCTTCTCTTGGCTCGTCCGATAGCAATTCCCACAGTTTTTCGAGGTAGAAACCAATTTTCTCAAAGACTGACATGGTGTTGGGATAATAAAAGCGTACAATGTCCAGGAGAGGAATGGTTCTCACTTGACCAGAAATATCAGCAAACGATGCGGTGTAAGCTCTCAAACGTGTGATCTCCTCACTTTGTTTGAGCAATATTGCCTCAAATTGTTCTTGCAGGGTTTCATGCTGTTCCTTGATTTTTGCCAATTTGGGACTGTCAGAGGCAGTACCTGAATATTCCATTTCCTGTTGCTTCAGCCTCAAGCGTTCCATATCGTTGCTGAGAGAGGAAATATCATCGTCTAGTTCTTCGAGCTTTTCATGCTCCTCTGCGATAAAATGAAATTGTTTTTCAAAATGTTCCCTAACATCTGTTGTAATTGTTTCGGTAGGAGTGGTCACTTCTCTGAGAAACCCATAGAAATTACCAAACTCCATGCGCTCCAGGGCAATGATATTTTCTGGGTACGTTGTTTTTTTAATTTCACTTTCTTCAATCCAGCGAAAGTCCAATCCGTTCAATTCTCGGTTTCCAATTTTCAGTTGTTGACGCCAGGCCCCTGTATCCCTTTTTTGCTGACGTTGGATAATTTTCCCCAACGTTGAAGTACCATCAAGCAAGGAAAGCTGAGCAATCGAGGAAGGCCAGAAAACGCCCAAACCATTAGAGATGATAACAAATATCAGGATAATGGCAATTGCCAGAATAGAAGTCAGTGCGGCTCCAGAGAGCCAAACCATCGGTTCTCCCAGTTTCAAATAAGAACGATGGGCATGTATATTGAGTGTTTCTGAATTAGAATTGTCCATAAGATTTCCGTAATCGTTGGCGGATGACTTCTGCAAATGTATTTAAGACGAAGGTGATTAAAAACAACAATGCAGCCGATAAAAACAAGATGCGATACAACGTTCCATCAACCGGTGCCTCTGGTAGCTCGACTGCAATATTAGCGGCCAGGGTTCTCATCCCATTAAAGACGCTCCAATCCATGATGGGAGTATTTCCAGTCGCCATCAAGACCACCATCGTTTCTCCAATTGCACGTCCAAACCCAATAATGATTCCCGCAAAAATCCCTGGACTTGCGGAAGGCAGGACGACTCTCCACAATGTTTGCCAACGGCTGGCTCCCAGAGATAAAGAGGCTGCTTTCAGGCTTTTGGGGACATTGGTCAGGGCATCATCACAGATGGTGAAAATGAGGGGAATTACCAAAAAGCCCAACCCATAGCCAATAATGATACTGTTTCGTTGATCATAGCGCATACCGGCTTCCTGGTAGAGCCAGTTCTGAAAATCCCCTCCAAAGAAAATATTTTCAACAGGAGCTTGCAGGACAGTAGCCAGCCAGGCTCCCAGCAGGATCACCGGAATGATTATTAAAAATTCATAACCTCCTTCTACTTTCTTGCACCAGGCATTCTCTCGTATCATTTGCCAGACAAACAAGAAGCCGATGGTTACCAGAGGAATGACCATCGTCGATAAGAAAAAGCTGATCACATACTGTTCCACAATCGGTGCCAGCCACAGGGCAATCAAAAAACCAATAATCACCGACGGCATGGCTGCCATGATTTCGATCCCTGGTTTCAAGTAACGTCGATAGGTATCTTTACAGAATTCACTGGTATAAATCGCCCCAAACAACGCAAGTGGAATAGAAAATACCATCGCATAGAAAGTTCCTTTTAAGCTTCCAAATACCAAAGTGGTCAGACTGAATTTTGGTTCAAAATCATCTGTAGCCGCAGAGGATTGCCAGACATAATCAGCTTCTGGGTACCCTTCATACCAGACTTTTCCAAATAAAACCTGCCAACTCACCTCTGGATGAGGAATTTTCAATTCGATCATACTTACACGATTCTGAGCGTCAAGCGCCACCATTCCATTGTTCCGTGTCGAGAAGCCAAATGTTTGATAGGGTTGGGCAGATGAAAGATCGAGTAATCGGCGCTCACTGGTCATATGGCTGATGCGAATATTCCCTGCTTCATCGAGACTGGTAAATGATTTATTTCGGGTAGAGGGTAAAATTCGTATGACAGGGCTATTGTGGGGGGCATAGATATGCGCCAACTGCAGAGCGGGCTGTCCTTCACTGACTTTACCTTGAAACCAAACAGTCAATTCTCCTTTTTCATCTCCAACGGCAATCGAGTTTTCTCCAAAAACCACAGATAGTGCGGTAATTGCCCTGGAATCCTCAAACGCCTGTATCTGACCAATCAATTCAGCTTCTCCAGGTTCAGAAATATTCCATTGCAACAGATGACCATTTTTGGTGCCAGCGTAGACAGTATTGCCCAGTTGATCTACGGTGATAGCTGAAATGGGTTCTTCAATTGGAGACTGAAAAATTGTGGAGTAAGTTTCCTCTTGTTGATCTCCCATCAGATCTTCTTCCACTACTTGCTGAATGGCCTGAATGCGATTATTGTTAAGCAGTTGCACCAGGGTCGTCTTTCTGGAGTCATCTTCTCCAGATACCCGTGCGAATGTTTGTAAAACAGTTTGATCGGAAACACCCGGAAAATCCGCAATTCGGTTGACTTGGTGGGTGATAGTGCGAACTCCTTCATTGAACTTGGGAAGAAATTTAATTTCTACAACGGTTGTGGAACCATCTTCCCAAAGTAGTGAATACAGCTTGTTATCATACGTTTCGATGGAGCGCAATCTTGTATCATTTTTTGTGATATTATTTGTAACAACCTGATTAATTGTTTTTCCATCTTTCATCATATAAAATGACCAGGTTCCTGTTTGATTCAGAGAAAATCCTGTTTCCAGGTATTCATCCACACCGACTGCCAGTATTTTGTCTTGTGGAGTTGTCTTGATTTGAAATTGAGAGAGCAGTTGTGAAGAAGGTGGAATGAAAAGAGGCAACCCGACCCCTGCGATGAAAAACATCATACCTACGACACAAAAAATTACTAAAATCCCACCAACAGTGATGCTCCATCTGGCAAAGGTATCAATTTTTTTGGCTCTGAGGAAAGTACGTATAATCTTAGGATCTTCTGCGCTGAAAGGTGCGGATTTTTCTGTTTTGGGTGACGCATGAAACACTTCGTTTCCTAATGTTTCATCTGCTGTTGGTGGCGCTGGCATGAATTCTCCTGAATAGTGGGGAGTAGGGAAAGGCCACCTGTTGATTTTCAAGAAATCCCAGAATCGAGCAGGTAGCCTATGAATGAGCTATTGTGGAAAGATTACATTAAACTCTTTAACTGTTTTTCCACAACTTTGGCAGGCAGAGGAAGATAGCCATCTTTTACTACAATTTCCTGCCCTTGTTTAGAAAGTACAAGCTTAAAGAACTCAGTGACCAATGTAGGAACTGGTTTGCCAGGCTCTTTGACAACATAAACATAGAGCATACGAGCAAGTGGGTATTTGCCACTCAATACATTAGCATAATTAGGTTCATAAGCTTTTCCGCCTTTCTTTTTGGACAAGGCAATGGCTCTTACACCAGAAGTTTTGTAGCCAATTCCAGAATATCCCATTCCATTGACGTCTTCAGTCACTCCCATCACGACTGATGCAGAACCTGGTTGTTCTTTTACAGTACTTTTGAAGTCTCCTTTGAAAAGGGCTTTTGACTTAAAGTAACCATAGGTTCCAGAAGCAGAATTACGACCATATAGACTGACCGGATTACTGGCTAAACTCCCTGAAACACCTAACTGGTTCCATACTTTTACTTCTGCCAATCCACCTTTGCGAGTTGTCGAAAACGCAGCATCGACTTCTTGTAAGGATAATGATTTAATCGGATTGTCTTTATGCACAAAAACAGCCAGTGAATCCAGAGCCACTCCAATAGCAGTTGGTTTGAAACCGTATTTTTTCTCAAATTTATCAATTTCTTTACTCTTCATCTTACGAGACATTGGTCCCAATTGAGAAGTTGCTTCGATCAAAGCAGGAGGTGCTGTACTGGACCCCTTTCCTTCGATTTGGATGTTGACGTTGGGATAATATTTACGAAAACTTTCTGCCCACAATGTCATTAAATTATTCAAAGTATCAGATCCTACACTGTTTAAATTACCAGCGACTCCAGAAGTCTTCTGATAGTCAGGAAGACTGGAATCCACTTTTGCCTGGGCCGAGACAGAATCCACATGAATGAAACCCAGATAAGCAGCAAAGCTGAAAGCCAGGGTCAGATAAATAAACAATTTTTTTATATAATTGCGTTTCATAAAATCTCCTTGAAAATAATAGATTGGGATTGCAAAATACCCCTGCTAAATAGAAACTTAAGCATTACAAAACAGATAACACGGGGCCTGAGTTGAAAAAACTCGAACACTCTATCATCTGAACGGCGGATTATAACACAACGGCTTTCTTCGTATCGTTTTATTCGTAGCTTCTATTTACTTAACTTTATCAGTATCCCCAGAAAAATCTTAACAATTTGAAATTATGAGGTTAATAATAAAAAATAATTCAGGATAAGGTAGACTAAGCGTATGGATGTGGTAGACTTGGTGAAAAGGTAGGGTAGACTATAATTCTGTATTGGATTTTACTCGATTTATCAATCAATCTTAGCCAGCTTGGGCTTGTTCATTTCTACTTTTTCAGAAACTCTTTGACTGGTGTCCACAGAAGACTCTTTCTGCAATCCAGTCGTAGCAAAAAAAATACCAATAACGATTATAAATACAACGAGAAACAGTTGCCTCTGCCTGGTTAAATCCATTGTACTCCTTCTATCATTATATGAAGTTACTTTTCAAATCCTGACTTCGCTCTAATTATTCTTATCTATACCGGACCTCTTTTCAGAGATTCAGAGTTTTTCATCCGCATTTGATTAATTATAACAGCAGGAAGGATTATTCGATAAAAAGTGGTATTACTTCAAATTGATTAAATTTATCAACCCTAACAGGTATTCATAACTTTTTGAAATTTTAAAGTATTGATAAAAGTTAGAGCCAAGGCAAGGTAGACTTGATGACTAGGAGAGGTAGACTTGATGACTTGATGGGATAGACTTCATGACGAAGTGAGGTAGACTTGATGTTTATTAGGAACGTTCAAAAAATAATCAACGAAACTTGCTGAGTTGATCATATTTTCAGCAAGTTGTGCAAAAACGATTTCCCCTCCTTGGCAAGGAGGGGTTAGAAGTTTTAGAAGTATGACTTCTATTCAACATAACTTCCCTTGGGGACAATAATAACACCATTTTCCGTGATCTGAAATCGTTGGCGATCCACTTCTGGATCTTCGCCAATGACAACCCCTGGAGCAATTTTGACTTTCTTGTCAATAATGGCTTTTCTAATTCTGGCCCCTCGCCCAATTTCCACATTATCCAGAATCACAGATTCCGTGATACGGGAAAAACTATTCACTCTCACCCAATGCCCGAGTACGGATTCTTCGACCACCGAACCACTAATGATACTCCCGGAAGCAACCACTGAGTTGATAGCATGCCCTGTGCGAGATTCACCCGAATGCACAAACTTGGCCGGCGGAGTGGAGGGTTTATGGGTCATGACAGGCCATTTTAGATTATATAGATTGAATTTGGGTTCACGCTTGACCAGATCCATGTGGGCTTCCCAATACATATCCAGGGAATTTAGATTTTTCCAATACCCCTTTCTTTTTTCTTCCATACCAGGAACCTCATTTCGAGAAAAGTCATAAACACAAACTTTTTCTTTACCATAAAGCTTTGGGATAATGTCATTCCCAAAATCATGGCAAGATTTTGGATCTTTTGCATCCGCATTCAAGGCGCTCACCAAACTTTCAGTATTGAAAACGTAGTTCCCCATAGAGGCCAGGACATGTTTTGGATCACCTGGAATGGTCTTGGGTTTTCGCTTGGGCTTTTCCTGAAAACCAACCATTTGCCAGTCGTCATTCACTTCAATCACTCCCAGATTACGTGCTTCCTTGACAGGCACTTTGAGGGCTGCCACGGTCAAGGCGGCCTTTTCTTTGCGATGGTAATCAATCATCTGATTAATATCCATATAATAGATATGCTCTCCACTAAAGATACAAACCATATCATATTCATCGCCTTCCAGCAGATTCAAGTTTTGATAAATCGCATCGGCGTTACCTTCATACCAGCGTTTTCCTGTTCTCATTTGGGCGGGAACTGGATCAATGAAGGCATTGGCAACCCCGGAAAAACGCCATCCTTGCCGCAAATGTCTCAACAGAGAATGGGATTTGAATTGAGTGAGAACGAAGATTCTCATCAAGTTCGAGTTGATACAATTGCTGAGTATGAAATCAATCAGCCGGTAACTGCCACCAAAAGGGACAGAAGCCTTTGCACGTGTTTCGGTAAGTGGGTTTAGAGGCGTCCCCTCTCCTCCAGCTAAAACCATCGATAGAATTTTACTCATATTGCTCCCTCTGGGAAAAATTTCAGTTTTGGAAAACTATTTTGGGAAATCTATGTATGCTTGTTCGAGCGGGCGGAAAACGTAGACTATGTTTACGAAAGGTATTGATAAATAAATGAATTGTCAAACGAAAGATTGGGAATGCATGAAAAAACTCATGCACTTTTATGTTTGAGCCATTTTTGGATTTTATCAACTGTCTTGGAGTGCTTTTTCTTATTGTAGTGTGTCAATACTTGAGAGAGCTGATCCACAGAAACACCAATTTGTTCAGATATTTGCAGTTTGCTGAGATTGTTTGACTGCATGGTAGAGGCAAGTTCTCCGATGATGACTTCATCTTTTCGGGAGGTTTTTTTGGCAGGTTTTCCTTTGAATTTGCGTATCTTGGCATACTGACTGAAGATAGGGGCTGGAGGTTCAATAACAATTTTTGTTTGCAGCCATTCTTTGATCCACCCTTTTTTGCCAATTTTTTCTTCACTATGGGCTTTTTCATACTCCCAACCGGAAATCACCTCATCCTGTTGCAACTTGTCCAGGGCCTTTTCTAACCGGTCTTTAGCACGATTTGGATGTTTTTCATTAACCTGTTCCTGAACGGCTTTCAAAAGAGTTTTGATTTCGAAAGGCTGCATGTAATTGCCAGTGGCTTGTCGATTTCTCCAAATCCACGATAAATACCGCGTCAATCGCTTTTCCCATGTATGGATTTTGTGGTTGTACTCAACGGCCTTATTCGACAAAAGGGCAGTCTGTCTGTTTTTACCGAAGATCGAATCAGCAAAGGCGTCTCCCAATCTCAATTTCCAGGCAAAATCTGTTTTTTTTCCCTTTTTGTTTTCCTTTTGAATTTTATCAACAATAATCAAGGCTGGGGTTTTTTCGATGTATTTATCTGTGTCTTTTTTATGGATACTTTGCTTGACTACTTGCATCGCCGTGATAGTAATCCATATGTTTGCCAGAGTATCGACCTGGTTGGCTATTTTTTTGCGAGATTTGGCTTTATACCCACCACGTCGCCCAGTGCCACTTTTTTGTGGTTTAATCTTTCTGGCTTTTAAGATATCATCGGTAGAAATCCAGATCGATTCTTCTGCATGGTTCACCTGACGGATCCAAAAGGCACAGATAATATCCAGCACATCCATTGTCAGATCACCGGTGTCGATATGATCGCCATCAGAAGTTTTGAATTCAATGCTGGCAGAGACCAACTTACCAGAAATATCTGCTGTAAATGCACCATTCGATTGTTGAAAAGAATCTTTACCTCCCGTGATAATAACGCCAAAGTCCCGATAAAAGTAGGCGTTGGGAATCATGAGGTAAGAGGTTTGCCAATCCAAAGAGGAATGCGACACCTCCGGAAGGGGGGTTTCTTCCATGAGATCTTTCTTGAGCAACAAAGAGTTAAAGGTTAGCACTTACTACCCCACTTTTGACCAATTGACCTCTTTGAGTAGTAAAGAAAAATTTTTGTGCTTTTATGCAGAAATAGAATAAGAGGTAGATCAGCAAATTTCAAATTATTAAGAAAGTCTATCTAAAATATATAACCCATTTTAGACAGACCTTCTAGAGAGAAATTAAAAGAGAGGAGTGAATATAACATACAGCAAAATATTCTTATTAATTTACGTGTTTACTCTAAATTGTTATAGTAGTCCAAATATTCTAAAATCTGATAATTTGTTGAGATTATGGATTAATGTAATTCATACTGCTTCAAAATAAGGTAGACTAAATGTCACAACAAGGTAGACTAAATGTCACAACAAGGTAGACGCTTTTTATAGCCCATAGAAAGGGGGCTAAACCGATTCAATGTCCATTTCACAAGATTATTCTGAGAAAAAAACAATCAATTGGTACCCTGGGCACATGCTCAAGGCAAAGAAAGAACTGTCTGCCCGTCTCAAACAGATCGATGTTGTTTTAGAATTGCGAGATGCTCGCATTCCCTTGGCCTCCATCAATAAAGATTTTGAATCCCTCCTACAGCAAAAAAATCGAATCATCCTTTTGAATAAAACAGGACTGGCCGATACTGCCGTCATTGAACAATGGAAAGCATATTTTCAGCAGCAAAACACCGTCTGTCATTTCATTGATGTCAAAACCAACCAGGGAGTCTCACAAATTCTTCCAATGGCGCGTTCTGCAATGCAGAACAAATGGGAACGTTTTCGAAAAAAAGGAATACGCCCTCCCGCTTTGAAATTGTTGGTAGCTGGAATCCCTAATGTTGGTAAATCAAGTCTGATCAACAAGATGGCAAAACGTCATGCCGCTGCAACGGGCCCTCATCCCGGTGTTACACGCCGTCAAGAGTGGATCCGCCTGGGAAAAGATGTAGAGCTTTTGGACACTCCAGGTATTTTGTGGCCAAAACTGGATCAAATTGAAACAGGCTGGGGACTGGCCATTACAGGAGCTATTAAAGATCGGATTGTCGGAGAAGAACGGTTGTGTCACTTTTTGATTCAATATTTACACGACCACTATCCCATTATGCTGGAGGGGCATTATCAACTAGGGTTGAACCATCCTACGCCAACAGAAGTGCTGGAAGCTCTTGCTCGAAAACGGGGATGCCTGCTTGCCGGAGGAGAACCTGATTTGACACGTGTTGCTAAATTGTTGCTGCAGGATTTTCGTGCTGGTAAATTGGGACAGGTGTCTTTTGAAAGGCCACCGGGTGTTTAGTCTTTATGAGTACGATAAGGTTTAACAAACTTTCCCTCAATTTTCATCCTCCCCTGACCAGTCATCCATTGAATCAACTCGTCTGTCGCATTCACAATCTTTTTGTCCCCATGCAACAGCGGCCGTTCATCTTTCCAGGGCTCTACAATTTCGGGCTGTTTGATATTAAAAGTGACTAGAGCAGAGAAAAACGCTCTTAGGTTTTCTAACAATTTGGCAGGACCTAGATCCTGACGCAATTCGAGAGACTCTACAAATTCAAAGTCTGGTTTCAAAGGTTTTTGCAAGGATGGAGGAAAATACAAATCATCGTTCCATAATTTATTTCTATCGATCAGTTTGTTGGTTTCACGGACATAAATTGCGTAATCCCGAGGTAAGATATGATTAAATGTTTGATAATGTTCATTCAGAACGTCTTGAAAACAAGTTTTTAGATAGTCATCGAGGTATGAAAAGTACTTCCCACCAGGCCGTTCTACAAAATCCAGAGGATAGACGATCTCCCGATTGTGCTCATGGAGCTTCATGCTGAAAAACATCATGATTTCTTCCAAAGTCCCAATTCCTCCAGGGTGCACCCGACCTCGATGAGCAGCACGGATAAAAGCTTCTATGCGTTTTTCAATATCTGGGAAGATGATCAGGCGATCCACCAGTTTATTGGGTTTTTCTGCCGACATGATTGCAGATTCTGTGAAACCAATGAAAAACCGATTCAATTTTTGTTGTAACTCATGAAATGCTTGTAGTGCCCCTTTAAATGGAGCTTTCATGACCCCTGGCCCACTTCCTGTGATATCCTCTGCGGGTTTGTTTTGTTTCTGGTTTTTACTTTTACGGGTATTGATCAATGTATTAAAATACCCAACTTTCTCCGCAAAACGGTACTCACTGAATTCTCCAATATAATCGTTTGGCAAAGAGTGCCCTCCCCACACAAAACTAATCACTTCTCGTTTACGACGCTCCAACAAACCGCTTCTGCTGACAAAATGCTTGATCCATTTCGATGTTTCTTCACTTTGTTTGGATTCTGGCAATTCAGCAAATTTACTTTTTCGTTTTTTATCCAATGGAACCAGTAAGTCTCGAACAATGGATGAAAATTGTTGAAATTGGGCAGGAGTGAGATTCTGACAATCGAAAAGTGCATCTTCTGGAATATTTTCGCAAAGCAGATAAAGTTTGAGAACCTCTTTTTTGGTACTGTGGATGGCTTGGATTTTCATCCCTTCGAATTCATCTCGTAATCGTTGTTTGTTATCGCTGTAATTGTGATTTTCAATAACTGAAGCCAAACAATCTTTTAACACTTGATCTCCATTGGAGATTGCCGCAGCAATGTGGTTGGCTAATTTTGGTGTCAGTGCACATCCCAGTATCTTTTCCTTGATTGGGATTTTCAATACTTTGAAATTTTCCATAAGTGTTTGATTAGTAGTCAGTTCCATACCTGAAAGGCTTTTCCTATCGGGCTATCGTGTTCCAGGAAAGTTCTTTCAAAATCCCCGCACGCAGATCGCCCTGGCTCCCTTTGAAAAAAGGAGAACTTCCGGAAAAAACTTTTCTAGAACGCCATATAAAACAATGAAAGATTTGGACATAAAACAGGGAAACTGAAGAACCGATTAGTTCGTATAAGAGCTCATTGGGAATATCTGATCAAACTCAGCATTTTGTGAGGAGTTAGTATTACCAAGTGGTGTAATTTCCAACCCGACCAGGCAGATGTCATCTTCAAATTTATCAGTACTGGAAAAACTTTTGATTTCTTCAATGATTTCACTCAGCATTGTGTCCGGGGGCAAATGGGAAGAGCTTTGAATTTCTTCAAACAGCCGTTGTTTGCCGAACATCTGCTTTTCGGAGTTAAATACTTCAAACAGACCATCGGTATAGATTAAAAATACATCATTTTCTTCAATTTTTCCTTGATGGGTTGGATATTTGGCTTCATTGGTCACCCCTAACGGCGGTCCTCCAATCTTGAGATGTTCCATGGGTTTTAACGTGCGTGAAGTTCTGTTGAGATGAAGAGGAAAATGATGCCCTGCCCGAGCAAGTTGATATTCTGAGCTTTCTGTATCCACTGTCAGATAGAGAGCAGTAGCAAAAATGGCTTCCGTGTTATGCTTGAGCATTTCAATCAGCTTCTGGTTGATTGCGATCATCAGTTTGGTTGGGTCTGATGCCAATGTTTGAAAACTTTCAATCAGTGCTCGTAACATGGATGTCACCAGGGCAGAGTTAACACCATGTCCCATCACATCACAAATAAACATGCCTACGGCATAATCGGAGATTGGCACAATATGAAAGAAATCTCCCCCCAGTAGATCTGCACTTTGATAATAATGATAGAAACGCAATCTACTGTTTTCTTCATTCACATGAGCAGGAAAACAGGGATATTGTTGCGGGAGAATAGCTTGCTGGAGGCTACGGGCCAGTATCAGATTTTTCTCCATTTCTTGATTTTTCCGGTTCAATTCAATCTGCTGTACCTTCAGCGTATCAATGTTCTCCATAAAGATTTTGTTTTGAACTGTAATCAGGGTTTTTATGGGAATCAGTCCCAAAAACTTATCTTTTTCATCAGTGAGGATAGCATCATCATAAAAATATACTTCCTCCCTGCTGAAAACCGCCTGAAGCACCTCTGTAATTGGCATTGCTGTGGTAATTTTCAGATAATCGGCAAGCAGGTAATTCCTTACTGGTTGCCTATCATAAAGGGAACGTCCATACAAATGTCCCAACAACATGCCTATCTTGCTTTTAGAGCACAATCCCAAGAGTTTTCCACAATCCAATACGGCCATGTATTGGTGTTGCAGTTTGGATAATTTGTCATAAACATTCCTCAGAGGTTCTTGGGCTTCAATCCAATCATCATGTTGAATCAAAGATTGTAAATCAACGTATTGCATAAGCATCAATGCTTAAAGATTAATCAGGAGGGATCTGGTGTCAAGTCAGGTCAATTTTGAAGTGTTTGCCAGCAGTGTAACATAGTCTATTTTTTATCTATTGCTTTAAACAGGACATCACTATATTCAAAATTATCCATCCCATCTAGCCTGGATAAGTATTTCAAATTTATATTGTTTTTAATCTTCACTCAGACGAGTCAGGGTAGACTAGACGAAGAATGAAGGTAGACTTTGCACTAAGTAAAGGTAGAAAAAACAATTCATGCTCATGGTCTACCTCAAAACAAGAATAAGTCTACTTTCACTTGTCAAAAGTCTACCTCATAGTCTCTCAAAGTTACTCGTTCCAGGTGACA
>JANQHV010000371.1 GCA_028282505.1 SAR324 cluster bacterium
AACAGGCACTTCAAAGAGCCATTTGCCGCAGTTTCCGATTCGATGACCGAAGATGCCGCCGTTTTTGGTGGGCACAAGAACATGGAGGCAGGACTGCGCAATGCTTACAATTTGTATAAGCCTAAAATGATTGCCGTGTGTACATCCTGTATGGCCGAAGTGATTGGTGATGACCTGAACAGTTTCATCAATAATTCCAGAAACGCAGGTGCTATTCCAGAAGATTTGCCAGTCGCCTTTGCCCATACCCCCTCTTTTGTGGGAAGCCATATCACGGGTTATGACAATATGATGCGTTCCATTTTGTTCAGTTTCAATCTAGGCACGGCCAAGAGTGAGGAGGACAACGGAAAGATCAACATCATTCCAGGGTTTGACGGATACTGCGTGGGCAATATTCCGGAAGTCAAACGGATACTGGAACTGATGAAAGTTGAGTATGTTGTGCTGGGAGATAATTCCTCAATCTTGAATACGCCACTGGATGGGACCTATCACATGTACTATGGGGGAACCACCATTGAAGATACCAAGGACTGCATCCGAGCGAAAAATACGTTTTCCCTGCTGCCGGACAGTACAGCTAAAGTCACGGCCAGTATGTTCAAATCGGAGTGGGGAAAACCTCTGACAGAAATGACACCACTGGGTATTGCAGGAACCGACAACTGGCTCATGAAAGTCAGTGAAGTGACGGGTAAGCCCATCCCACAGGAGTTAGAGGTAGAACGAGGACAGGCTCTCGACGCCATGGCTGATTCCAATTTTTATCTGCATGGCAAAAAATTCTCAATTTTTGGAGATCCCAGCTACGTGGAGGCACTGGTGATGTTCTACATGGAAATCGGCGCAGAACCTCTGCATATTATATCGACGAATGGAACCAAGAGGTGGGCCAAGCAATTTACCAAAAAGCTAAAAGACTATGAGTTTGGAAAACATGCCCAGGTGTACCACGGGCATGATTTGTGGCATCTGCGCTCTTTAGTCATTGAAGACAAACCCGATTTTCTAGTAGGCAGCACCTCCGGAAAATTCCTCTCCCGGGAACTGGCTATTCCTTTGGTACGCATTGGTTTCCCCATTTTTGATCGACATCATCTGCATCGCTACCCGACGATGGGATACCAGGGGGCCATCAACATTTTGCAATGGACTGTCAACACTCTGTTAGATGATCTTGATCAGAAGGCAGAAAATTATAACTTTGATCCTGTGAGGTAGCCATGTCATTGGCCACGGTGCGAGAGCTGTATAACGAAACAGCATGTGAACACAACCCCAAAAAATCTGAGCAAGGTTGTCCCACTCCCGTTCCTGGAAGAGCGGCAGGAGGATGTTCTTTCGACGGAGCATTGATCTCTCTTGTTCCTGTAACCGATGCGTTGCATGTTGTTCACGGCCCCATCGGTTGTTTGGGCAATACCTGGAATAACAGAGGTTCTCTTTCATCGGGGCCAATGGCAAACCGATTGGCAATAACAACGAACTTCAAAAACAACGATGTGGTGTTTGGTGGAGAAAAAAAACTCTACAAGGGACTGCGGGAAATCATAGCAGCCCATCACCCTCCGGCCGTTTTTGTGTATCAGACATGTGTGACTGCCATGATTGGTGATGATCTGCAAGCGTTGTGTGAAGCCGTCAGTAAAAAAGCGGGAATTCCCGTCATTCCTGTCGAAGCTCCCGGTTTCATTGGCACAAAAAACTTTGGCAATCGTCTTGCGGGAGACGCCCTGTACCGCCATGTGATTGGAACAGAAACCCCACTGGCCAGTCATCCTTACAATATTAACCTGATTGGTGAATTCAATATTGCTGGAGAGCTCTGGAACATTTTGCCTTTATTTGAGCAATTGAACATCCGGGTGATTTGCTCATTAAGCGGAGATGCCCGTTTTCATCAAATTGCCATGATGCATCATGCTCAAATCAATATGATGGTTTGCTCCAGGGCTATGCTAAATGTCGCCAGGCGAATGAAAGAAGATTATGGTATTCCTTTTTTTGAGGGATCCTTTTACGGAATTCAAAATACGAAAAATGCCATTTTGACCATTGCCCGCCATTTCAACGATCCGCAGTTGCTGGAAAAGGCCGAACAGCTCTGCCAACAAGAATTTGATAAAATCAAGGCATCCTATGAGCAGTACCGTCAACAACTGGAAGGAAAGCGGGTGCTGCTTTATACAGGCGGTGTCAAAAGCTGGTCATTTGTGGGCGCCTTACAGGAGCTGGGGATGAGAGTGGTCGCAACCGGCACCAAAAAGTCAACTGCAGAAGACAAACAACGGATTGTCGATCTGATGGGAGACAATGCCACAATGATTGAAAGTGGCGCTCCGAGACAACTGCTCGATCTGTGTCAAAAATACCGGGCTGACATTCTCATGGCAGGGGGACGGAACCAATATACGGCACTCAAAGCAAGAATCCCATTTGTGGATGTCAACCAGGGACGGCATATTTCATTTTCAGGCTACGTGGGATACCTCAACTTGGCAAAAACCATTGTACAGGCAATCAACAATCCTGCCTTTGAACAAGCCAGAACTCCGGCACCTTTTTAAACAGGAGATCCTTGATGAAAAAGAATGTAATAGTCAACCCGATCCATTTAAGCCAACCTGC
>JANQHV010000408.1 GCA_028282505.1 SAR324 cluster bacterium
GAACAGGTTTGGGAGGTATCGTTTTCACGGATTTGTTAACATCGGGAACATGTTTTTTAATGGTGGGAGCATGATTTCCGATATTGAAAAAAGCAATCACTTGTTGTAGATGTTGCGATTGACTCGCCATCTCTTCTGCTGTAGCTGCCATCTCTTCGGATGCTCCAGCATTTTGCTGGACGACTTGATCCAATTGTTGAATGGCTTGATTGATTTGGTTAGCACCACTATTCTGTTCATGGCTGGAGCTACTGATTTCTTCAATCAACTCTGCGGTTTTTTGAATATCAGGAACAAGCTGTTCCAGCATTTTTCCTGCTTTTTCAGCGACCTGAACACTGGAAGCCGATAAATTAGTAATTTCACCAGCAGCAGTTTGGCTCCTTTCGGCCAGTTTACGGACTTCTGAAGCTACCACGGCAAACCCTTTTCCGTGTTCACCTGCCCGTGCGGCTTCAATGGCCGCATTCAAGGCCAGCAGGTTGGTTTGTCGTGCAATTTCTTCAATGATGGATATCTTGCTGGCAATTTCTGTCATGGCAGTCACGGCCTCTGCAACCGCATGTCCACTTTCCTGAGCATCTCCTGCTGCTTTGACGGCAATCTGATTGGTTTGCTGTGAATTATCAGCATTTTGCTCAATATTGGAAGTCATTTGCTCCATGGACGCTGAAACTTCTTCTACTGAAGCCGCTTGTTCCGTTGCTCCTTGGGAAAGTTGCTGTGAGCTGCTGTTCAACTGCTGACTCCCTGAAGCAACACTATCGGAAGTCATCCAGACCTGTCCTACCACATCCTGTAACTGGTTGACCATATTCTGCATGGCGTTGAGCAGCTGCCCTGTTTCATCTTTATGGTCTGTACTCAATTTAATGGTTAAATTTCCTGTTGCGAGTTGATTGGCAACATTGACTGCCTGCTTCAGGGGGCGGACAATACTTCGTGTGATCAGATAAGTCAGCAAAACACTTGCTAAGACAACCGCAGCGCCCAATGCCATTATTTCTGTTAATGCGGTCTCTTTGGCATTTTCTGCGTTTTTCAAAAAAGAGTCTGCTTTCCCTTGGGCAAAATCGATGAAACCCTGTATGCTGCTGTTGAGTTTAGCGACATGTTGTGCTCCTTTTCCTGTGGTAATGGCTGCGGCCTCCTGGCTATTGCCCGATTGCATTAAAACAATCACTTCTTCTCGAATGGGTTTCCAATCAGTAAATATCTGACGTCCTTCAGTTACTTGACTCTTATCTCCCAGGAAGCGTTCTGCCACAATGTCAAAATCCTGATAAACCATTTTTTCGTACTGTGCCACTTTTTCCTGCGCCGCTTTTATGCCAGCTTCATCTTTGGCCAAGGCCATATCTTTCATTGAACGGTGCATTTTGACAATGTTGCTTTCGATCCTTAACATTGCAGTGCTCACGGTGTAAGGGTGCTGATACAGTTTAGTTGTCAGACTTGATAATTGTTCGATTTTCTGAATGCCGAGAAAAGCAGTGACCATTGTAAAGATAATGATCAGTCCAAATCCTAGTATCAAGCGAACACCAATTCGCATATTTCCCAGTGACATCTTTCCTCCTGTTGCAGCAATGTTAGTTGACTGACATCGAAAATCAACCCATATCGACCGGTAATCGAGAGAAATCTAATTATAAACATAGTATGAGTTGGGCTTTATCTTTTGCTAAAATCATACCAATAAAAATTTATCAATAATTACAGTTAGTTATTTTTTTGCCATCAAGGAAAACCAGAATGATTGCCACAGTGAACAGAAAAAATGAACGAAAATGAACGAATTTCTTCACTATCCTTTAATATATGAACGAAAATGAACGAACTTCTCTATTATGCGGGAAAGAATGAACGAAAATGAACGAACCCCTAGGCTCTATCTTAAATTTTAAAGCAGTCATGGTTTCGACAAGAGTTTCTGCTTTCATGGCTTTCATCAAAAACGCTTGAATACCAAAAAATTAACCACTCATGTGCTTTATTTGACTATTCCATCTTTTAATTCGACCACTTATCCATTTTCAATTACTCTTCTATCAAGATTGTGCCAGGCTTATACAAAATTGCCTTTAAAAAAGTGACAATCATTTTTATTCCTTCACCTTAATCTCTCCTCTGAGAGAAGAATTAAAGGTATTGTCACTTTTTACAAGACAACTCCATATCACCTCAAGATAAGACTGGCTTGTGAAAGTACAAAAAATTTTAGTCACAATGTTGTATGGGGTAATCCCCGGCATCGTCTGGGCAGAAGGGTTGTTAATTGGTGCCGAAACCATGAGATTGACCAATACGATTAAACTCTCCAAAATTCATCCTTCATTTGAGGATGTGTCTAGTAAGCATTCAACGTCATTCTTTGTTTTGTTTTCTCTCAGTTCCTTCTTTCGTATTGGTGGTGAAGGGTTTAGTATGGAAGTCTCTTCAGACAAAACAAATATGTTGGTCAATGGAGGAGGCGCACTGTTGGATTTTATATTTGGAGAAACATTTGTAGTCTTTGGTGGAACTTTGTTGGGAGGCGTGAGCGTTATGACAACGCATGAAGTAGCGTCAACCACAGAGGAGAATGTAGACGAAGGTTTTTTCTACAGTCAAGGTGGTTTTCTGACGATGCCTTACTTAGGGAGTGGAATTTCATTTGAATCTGGAGAAATGGGTATATTGATCAGTCAATGGATTTTGGATTCTAGTGTTGCACAGCTAGATGTGTTCAACAGCACTTATGTTGGATTGCGGGGAGGGATTAGATTCTAGTTCCGCAATTAAAGGCATTGTCACGTTTCAAACGCAATTTGGTATTAAATTCTTTAAAAAATAGCTCATGTTTCGTATTTGGCAGATCAATCAAAAATTACATAAGCAGATTTGGCTGATGGTGGTCACCCACCTTTTCATATGGTTGAGCTGTAGCGGGATTGTTGGTTTCGGTATTTATGTTTACCAGGGAAGTGATTTTACAAAAAGCTGCCTGATTGTCTCCGTTTATTTTTTGCTCTTAGGGTTTGGCAACTCTTTTATGGGAGAATTACTCGATGGGGTCAATTATCGAGAACGGTTTGCCAAACCCTGGCAAGGCATCATGAACATTTTACCGCATCTCATTATAACAGTGAGCGGAGCCTTAATCGGTGATGTCATCAGGAGGTGGATTGTCGAGTCTCAAATTTATACAGGCCGAGAATTTTGGATTGTATTGGGGTATCTATTGCTGGTTGGAATACTATTGATTGGATTATTGATTGGTATTTGGTATGAACATCAGCGCCGGATCACCCTGGAAAGTAGTTTAATACAAGCGGAACTGATAGCACTTAAAGCACAAATCAAGCCCCATTTTTTATTCAATACGTTAAATACCATTATCTCCATGATTCGCGAAAATCCTGTTCAGGCAGAAAAAGTCACTCAACAATTTGCCGAACTCATGCGGTATATTTTGATGGCCTCTGAATATGAAACCATTCCTCTCGAACAAGAATTGGAATGCGTTGAACAATATTTGGGAATTGAAAAGGAACGCTTCAAAGGTAAGCTGAATTATACGATTGAGGTCAAAGAACAATGGTTTTCGTTCCTTTTGCCACCCTTGATTTTGCAGCCTCTGATAGAAAACAGTGTTCGGCATGGAATTATCCCCAAACTCGCTCCAGGGCATATTGAAATAACCATCACGCCCTATAAAAATGGAGAGGCTCTCGTTGTTTCAGACAATGGGGTGGGGTTCAACACAGATCATCTGAAAAAACCTTTGGCCCCAAACGGCCATGGATTACAAAATGTTAGCCAGCGGTGGAAAAAATTCATGGGAATGGCAATTGAAATTGAAAGTACTTTGGAAGAGGGAACCTGTATTTATCTTCCTTTCAAGCAACGAGTGACTAACATATTGCCATGAAATATCTAATCATTGATGATGAACCACATGCTCGTGACCGGATGCGATTTTTAATGCAGGAGTATTTGGATTTTCAATATAGTGGAGAAGCTGAAAATGGGATTGAAGCGATTGAAATGATTGAATCAGTGTCTCCTGACCTGATTTTCCTCGATATAGAAATGCCAGGGTTGAATGGTTTTGATGTGCTTCGTCAATTGAGAGTAAAAACCTTACCAATGATCATTTTTGTAACGGCTTTTGATCAATATGCCATCCAAGCCTTTGAAGTCGAAGCTCTGGACTATCTTGTCAAGCCGGTCTCTTCGAAACGTTTAGAACAAACCTTGAGACGTGTGCAAAAGATTCAACACAATCAGCAGTTTCAGCAGATCGCTTCTCTTCTAAAAGGAATTGAACATCAGACTGAACCTCTCAATCGAATTCCTGCCAGATTAGGACATAAACTTAAATTAATTCCCTTATTGGAAGTGCTTTGGTTTGTCTTAGAAGATCGTATTGTCTTTGTGCAAACGGTTGAGGAGAAATTACCAACTCATTTTGAAACCTTGAAAGAATTGGAATCGCGTCTCAATGAAGGTGATTTTTTCAGAATCAATCGCAATCATATTGTTCAGTTAAGCCATATCTCCGAAGTCATTCCCTTTGGTTCAAGTCTCTTCAGAATCATTATCCCTCCCTATGAGAACATACCGTTGGAAGTCAGCAGGGAACAAACCAAAAAACTCAAAAAGTTACTCGACTTGTAATTTCAAATTGGCGGCTTATTGATCATTTTTGATCTAAATTAACGGCTCCATCCCAATCTGCTGATAACTTCTGTGCCCTCAATTCTTGACAGCGTTGGAGTTGAAGTTGAATGGCCTGATCGGGATAGATGGCCAACGCTGCTTGAAAACAAGAAACAGCAGCATCCCACTTTTGTGCCTGACGATGCATTAATCCCTCTGTTAATAAATCTTTTGTGCGGCTCTTGAGGGCTTGTATTTCGGGAGTATCCCCATCATAAATTTCATAAATACGAACAGGATTCACTTTGCCTTTCACTTTGACCCAATCCAGTTCTCTAAATTGATATTTGGGGAAGTTTTCCACAAGTTGGAGAGTGTCATGACTGACAATAATTTTTGTTCCATAGTGTTTGGTCAGTCCCTCCAGACGAGAGGCTAAATTAACGCTATCTCCCAATACGGTGGAATCCATCCGATCTTCAGAACCAACGGTTCCAATAATAACAGGACCACTATGAATGCCTATCCCAATGGCAATAGGACCGTACCCATAGGTACTCCGGTGCTGATTGTAGATGGTAACGGCTTCCTGCATGGCAATTGCCGCTTGTATGGCATCAAACGCTTCATCGGCGTCGGTTTGATCAGGCTGATCGAATAATGCCATAATGGCATCCCCGATGAACTTGTCAATAAACCCATGATGATCATGAATGACTTGATTCATTCGTTTGAGGTATGCATTGAGAAAATTGAGCGATTCCTGGGGGCTCATTGCTTCTGATAAACTCGTAAAATCACGAATATCTGAGAAAAGAATGGTAATGTTATCACTGTCTGCTTTTCCCAATTCGATGTTTTCCAAGCCTTCGTCAGCGATTCGGGTTAAAAATTGTTTGGGCACAAACTTCTCAAAAGTTTGAGTCATTGATGCGATCTTTTCCGTTTCTGCTAGTTGAACTTTGGTGGCTCTCAGATCTTCATAAAGGGAGGCATTGTTGATGGCAGTGGCAATTTGTGTCACATAACGCTGGATGGTCTCAATGTCCAGTTCTGTCAAGGATAAAGAATGTTGAGTGTTGGCCAGGACTAAGGTTCCGATGTTCTGATTTTGCACTTGAAGCGGATAAAACAGGTAGGCTTTTACCGGATAGACATCATACAGTTCTTGATCTAGTGGGAAAAACTGCTTTGATATTTCAGAAGTCACTGGAGAAATATAGACAGGGGCATTGCTGAGCAAAGTATCACACACATGACTGGTAGAGTCTTTGAGTGGTAAATGGAGGTTTTGAGCGATTTGAAAATTTTCAGGGGTCACGTTCTTTCCATAATATTTATTCAATTTTAATGCTTGTTGGGTTTCATCTTTCAAAAAAATTCCTATCTGATCAAATTCAAAAATGGCTTGCAGGATTTCCATGACCAGTTTCATAATTTTTTCTAATTCCAAAGTGGAATTAATCGCTTGCGTGACATGATTGATATGCACCAGTTCAGCGGTGCGCTCTTCCACTTTATTTTCGAGTTCCTGGTTGAGTTCTTCCAGTTCATACTTGGTGTGTCTTAAACGAAAATTAGCACGGATGTCTTCCAAGAATATGGCAATCGATTGAGACAAGGTATCCACAAAACTTTTATCTTCTTCTGTCAGCGCAGTGATACCTTGGATTTGAATGGCTCCGATCAGTTCCTTTTCAAACCAGAATGGGATATTGAGCGTATTTTCACTGAACAGACATCCGGATAAAGGGGTTTGACGATGCAAGAGGTCTGTAAAAAAAGATAGTCCTGGAGAAAAGAAATGCTTGGTTTCCTGAAGACTGTCGGTTTTGAGGATAAGTTTTCCTTCAGCGTTTCTATAAGCAGGAAACTGAAAATGAGAAAAACCGTCTGTTCCCTTCAAGTTGTTTTCTCGAAAAGAAAGGCAAACCTGTACTGTGGATTGGCAAGCCAGCACATGCAGTAGGGAATCCGTGGCCTTTATCAAAACATTGAACTTATCATTAGTGGTCGTCATTTTCCGTGTACTGTCGAATAACAGTTTTAACCGTCGATTGGCTTGATCGAGGGCATTCATGGTTTCCCCCAATCCCTTGCGAGCCAGGTAAAGCTTTTGCACCATCCTGTTAAACGCTCTTTCCAAAATTTTTAGTTCGTTCTCTCGTGCTACTTTTGTATCAATTTTTGTTTCCCCCAATTCATCCAGGTTTAGCTGCTCTGTTGCAGAGGCAAACATTCCCAGGGGAATACTCAAGAGTCGCCTGGCAAACCACAAAACGATAAACCATAAAGCGATTGTTTTGATAATGGAGTTGGCGAAAATGATCAGAAATTCATATTTGACTTGATCCAATGCAAACTGACTGTCGCTGTACAAAGTGACAAACCCCGCCTCATGTTGTTCTTCATCTTCGACAAAGACCAATTCGAATTTACGATAAATCACCCGCTCCAGAAAAAATTGGGACTCTGTGCGTGATTGTCCAGTTTCCAGATCAACGGAGATTAAACGTCCCTGCTCATCTAAGACATTTCCCCCAGTACTGACGACTTCATTTTGGGGAGTTTCGATTTTAACTCCTTTGATGACAGGAACATTGAGCATCCCTTTCAAAATGGATTGAACCTGTTCCTCATCTTCATGCCACAGAGATTGGGCAATTCCTGGGGCAAAGACACTTTTTAAGTTAACAAACGCTTCATCAATCTCATTGGTCGCATTTAAATAGGACATCAACATGTGTAATCCTGTCACCGTCAGCGTAATGATAAAATAGACGGAAAACACACGTGTCAGGAGCTCAAAACCAATGGAGCGATGTAAATCGACACGATAGTTCATGATGGTATTGGGGAGTGTTTGTGACGACATCGACATTTTCTCGAATGGAAGTTGGGAGATATGGAACTCTATGAAGTCATATAGTTTTCCAGAAGGTTTTTTCCTGGAGTTCCCCCTTTTTTTCAAAGGGGGACAGGGGGATTTTGAAAAAAATTTTCTGGAGTACTATATTAGAGATTCCAATCATTGATAGCGTTGATAAATGGTTGTTACCGTTCCATCTTGTTGCATTTGCTGTAAAGTGGTGTTCAGATGCTCTATGGTTGCATTGGGCACTTGTTTGTTGAACGCAATTGACAGACGGACTTTTTTGATGATAAAGACGGATTCTAAACCAGAGACTCCCTCTTGTTTAGCAAGATAAGGTCCCACCAGTTGTCCTGTTGTCCACAGATCGATTTTACCTTTGGCCAACATTCTGGCGTTAAAACGATCCTGAGTCGGAAGACTTAATTTGAAACCCTGTTCTTCCAAGAACAATGCAATGGCGTCTCCTTGATAGCCTCCCACCCGGTAAGATTTGGCCTCTTCCAAAGTGTTAATGGTGATTTTTCGGCTTTTTTGAGCAAAAAACACCCAATTGTTTTCTGCCAAGGGAGCACTCCATTTGAATAAATTTTCACGAGGAGCCGTGTGTGCGGTGGAAAAGACACCATGATTCTTTTTTTCTAATGCCAGACGGTATGCTTTTTTCCAAGGATACAAAGACAGGGTGTAGTCAATGTCTGCACGTTTAAATAATTCTTTTACGATTTCTGTAGAAATGCCTGTGATGTATTTGGCATTTTTTTCGATAGTGTTTCCACGGGTGCTCATATTAAATGGAGGGTAGTTTTCTGTTGCCAAATGTAGTGTTTCTCCATGACTCACACTACCCAGTACTAAAGCCAATCCCAAAATTGAGAATATGATTTTTTTCATTTTAGTTTTTCTTTGATGGTGTTCACGAAATTCCTTTTAAAAAAGTAACGGGCTTGATCATATTTTCAGCCATTCTGTCTAACAATACCTTTAATTTTTCTCCCTGGGGCGAAAATTGAGGTGATTGAGTCCAGTGGTTACTGATAATTCTTGATAATAGCGTCAAGTCTGCCGTTTTGTTTGAGTTGATCAAGTGCTGATTGTAGTTTAGTGATGATTTTTTCATCGGTGTCTTTGTGAAACGCATAGTAATTGTAGGCATGCTTGAGCGTATAAACTGTTTCGTATTCCTGGACATCGAACCCCTGTTGTCGGAGATTCCATAAGGCAACGATGCTTCCATAAGCCCACATATCGACTTTATCTCCACTGAGCATTTTAGCAGCACTTTTACTTGAATTGGCTCGATAGAGCTTCTTGGGAGTTGCTCCAGCCAGGAGTTGCTCTCCCACGTCGTCGCGAACAGCTACAATCTTGTAGGGACCGAGATCTGCAAAGGAATGGACAGTCAGTTGTTTACTTTTTTTGGCTGTCAGAACAATTTGGGAGGGGGTGATGGGTCCCACCCACTTGAATAAATTCTCTCTCGGTTCGGTCCGGGTCATGGCAAAGAGTGACGTGTTCTTTTTTTTCTGGATGGTACTGTATCCTTTGGCCCAAGGCCATAACTTGATATCTTTGCGAGTTTGTTTAGCGTTGACCAATTGGAGCATTTCTACCAGCGCATCCACCGTAATACCTTGCAACTTGCCTTCTGCTTTGTAGTTGAAAGGTGCATAATTTTCTGTAATGAAGAGCATGTCATCTAACGTTTGTGCCAACAGATGTCCTGAGAACATCAAAGCAACTATCAATAATCCTAGTTTTTTCATAAGTTTCTCCCTGGAAAATTTTGTTCGTACTCATGAATGATGAAGTGGTTACATAAAAAAACACTTTACTTGCATTATGGCTGTCCCAATACCATCTATAGCAGAGTATTGATGGTTATACAAAACCTCAATTAAGAGTAGCAATGAGGAAGAAGGAGTCAATCTGATTAATGGTTCGTTGTCTAAATTCCTTGGCCATCTTAAATTTCCCTAAAAAAATCAGAATTGGATAGTAGTTTTTCAGGGCATGATCACATTTTCAGCCATCTGAAATTGTTCCTCCCCTTGGCAAGGCATAGGTGTCAGGTTAAGCCTGTTCCCCCTTTGACAAACGGGGGTAGGGCGATCCGCGTGCGGGGATTTACAGGAACAGATTTTCAACCAAATCCCCGCACGCGGATCGCCCCGGCCCCCTTTGCTAAAGGAGGAGGACAAGCATCAATTTTTCTTAACCTGACACCTATGCCTTGC
>JANQHV010000471.1 GCA_028282505.1 SAR324 cluster bacterium
CATCCCGGATGATTTCGATATGCTCTCCCAATTCCTTGCCATAGCGGATGGTCAAACCTTCGGCTTTGGTTCCTTCAACGGCTGTTAAATATTGACCGTGACCCAGTGCGATTTCGCCACCAATGGTACCTTCTACATCCAGTCCTCGCTCTGCGAAATTTGCAAAATTTGCTTCTTTTGACAAGATGCCATCAACAGAACTGGTGACAGAGAACATCGGTTCATCACCAAATTCACGGTGTCGAATAATCAAATGGCCTGTTCCGTTTAACAGAACCTCTACATCCACGTTGGCATCGTCCACTGCATTTTGCAGTTGTCGCATCACCATCGTTCTCACTTTTGAGGCTGATTCTTCAGGAGGAAACGTATTGGGATCTTTGGCCGAGTTGGATACAATCTTTGCAATTCCTTCTCCGAGTTCTCCCCGGCTCGTGTCTAACACTGCACTCCGACCGCCTTCTGTGACAACCAGGGTGATGCCGTCTTTGATATTATTCAAATCCATGGGAATCAGTCCAGTGGCTTTAGCTCTGGTGGCAACCTGGTGAATGTCAACCTCGTATCCTTTTTCCGGAGATGGTTGTGTGGTTGGTTTGGCTTCCACAAATTCCAAATTAGGACCTACGGTTACTCCGTTTGCTCCATTGCTACCGTCCAACAGATGGCGGTGATTAAAAATCGTATTGTCTGCAATGCGGTCAATTGTATCCAACAGATGATTGATTTCACTCTGATCGGCTTCCAACATTTTCTCATCATTAATGGCTTCGTTGGCAGCATGAGTGACCAACTGCTTCAAGTTGATCAACATCTGGTTGACCTCATTCAAACCACCTTCTGCTGTCTGTACCAAGGCAACTGAATTTTCTGTATTCTCCAATGCCTGCTTCATGCTGGCAATGCGTCCTCGCAAACGTTCTGAGGCAATCAAGGTTGCTGGCCCGTCTGCGGCTGTGTTCACTTTTAAGCCTGAACTGAGCTTTTGAATATTACTCTTTACCCCTTCAAAATTATTGGTTGAATGACGTAACGCATTCAATGCGGGTATATTATTTTTAATGCTCATCCCCATAATGACTCCTTTTATCCAAATAAGTTGGATGGAACTGATAAAATATTTTTTCTCTGAGAGGCTTCCTGACACCTCTAAGATGCTTATCGGCAAAAGGAAAAAATACTTTAACCAAAAAAGCATTGAATCATCGATTTTTGGTTTTCCAGAAAAATAAAAAATCAGGATGGAAAATCCAAATGAAATACTGTTTGTGATGCTTATCGGTATGGGGAAAAAAAACTTTAATAAAATTTTTCTTCTGCAACACAAACAGCTTGTGGGGATAAGCAGAATCTTAAAACAAAAGGTCAGGAGGGAGGGTTGACTTCGGTATTGACAGTTAGAGCAGGATGGCCATTTTTATCCTGAATTTCCAACTCTAATGAATCCTCACTGATGTCAAAGTATTTAGAAATAACCTGATAGAGATCATCTTTCAGGTTATTCATTTGACTTTCTGAGACTTTCAACCGCTCTTGTATGACAACTTTAACAAGACGTTCTTTTGCTGTTTTTGCACTTGGCGGCTTGGTTCTGAATATATTTGCCAGCATCTCCAACATAAATCACCTCCCTAAAAGTCTGGCCAAAAAGCCTTTTTTCTCTTCAAACGAAGGAATTGCAATATCTTCTCCCAGCATGCGTTTAGCAATTCGTAAATATGCCTGTCCTGCTGGAGAATTTTGATTTAAAACAGCTGGGGTTCCTAAGTTACCAGCATTTACAATTTCTTGGTCTTCGACAACCAATCCTAATATTTTAATGGCAAGAATGTCTTCAACGTCTTCTCGGCTCATCATATCTCCTCTTTCGACCATTTGCACGGAAACACGATTGAGGATCAGAGAGGCCGGAATTTCATGGTGTTGCAGCAATCCAATGACACGATCGGCATCACGTACTGGAGAAACTTCCGGGGTGGTGATGACGATGGCACTGTCTGCTCCGGCCAGGGCATTCTTAAATCCTTGTTCGATCCCTGCCGGACAATCAATGAGCACAAAATCAAATTCTTCCTTCAGTTCGGCACACAATGCCTTCATCTCTTCAGGAGATACTGCACTTTTATCATCGACCTGAGACGCTGGTAACAAAAAAAGGTTTTCACTTTTTTTGTCTCGAATGAGGGCCTGTTTGGTGCGACAACGCTTTTTGACGACATCCACGAGATTGTAAACAATACGATTTTCCAATCCCAAAATGATATCTAGATTACGTAAGCCGATATCCCCATCAACTGCAACAACTTTCTTGTCAAAATTTGCTAATGCAACACTGAGATTTGCAGTGGTAGTGGTTTTGCCAACGCCTCCTTTCCCTGAGGTGATTACTATTGACTCTCCCATATCATCCTTAACTTTCTGACAAAACACAGGACCGTAGGTTACCTGTATGATTAATAATTAAATCCCGAAATTTAACATTTATTTGGATACAAAATTTTTGATGTCTTTGGATGACAGCACAATGGATTGATCTTCAATAAATGCAACTTCTGGTTCAAATGAAGTAAAGTTTTTATCTTCTGCTGGAGGTTGGGTAATTAGTTCGGCAATACGGATTTGTGTCGGCTGCATCCGTAATGCAAATACCAGTGCTTTTCGGTTTCCTGATACTCCGGCATGGACCATCCCACGGATTGTACCCAAAACAATAATATCTCCTTCAGATACAATTTCAGCCCCGGCATTTAAATCTCCCATCAAGACTACCGTGGATTTGGAATGCAGATTTTGCCCGGAACGCAAAGTTTGGCGAACCAGCAATGCGTTGGCCGTATCCACCCCTGTCAAAAAAAAGGAATCTGTAGATGGTGTTTCTACAGGTTGTTCGACGACCTCCTTGACGACATCTTCGCTCATGGTTTCTGACGCTGATGATGTTTCCTCTGAAAGTTCTTCTGCAGGTGTTTCAACCGTTTCCTCTACCGTCTCTTCCGGGGAAGACGCTTCTGATGCCTGTGAGGCTGGTGAAGGAATCGAAGCAACCTGCTCGACAGTATTTATTTGAAAATTGTTTTTTTTAGATTTGATATTTTCTGCTGTTGCATTCACCAATTGCAGGGCTCCTTCTTTGGCCAAAAGTGTCTGTAGACGAGAGAATTCATCTGATGTGAATTGACGACCTTCTGGTTGTAGAAAAATTTCTGCTCCTCGAAAAAAACTTTTTGAGTTAGGACGTTGTAGCAGTTGGATTAGCTCCTCTTCGATTTGATCGAAGAGAGCGGTATGGTCAATAAGAAGCCCTAATGTTCCACCAAAACCTTTAATTTCTACCAGTGGTTTTTCTGATTTCATAGAACACTAAGATATGATGATATGAATTTGCAGGTCCAATTGACAAAGCAACAAAAAAACATATTTTTATACACAATATCTCTCAAATACACAATAGAGTTTTCGTGAACTCATTTGAAGAATCTATAAGATATTGGCTGCCAATTCGGCCAGTTGGGAGCGTTCTCCACGTTTTAAAGTGACATGACCGGCCAGATCATGATCCTTGAATTTTCCGACAATATAACTCAGTCCATTGGAGACTTTATCGACATAAGGATTGTCAATTTGGGCAGGGTCTCCGGTCAATACGATTTTTGTTCCTTCGCCAACACGGGTAATGATGGTTTTGATTTCATGAGGGGTGAGGTTTTGGGCTTCATCCACAATCATATATTGATGAGGGATGCTCCTGCCACGGATATAGGTCAGCGGTTCAATGATCAATAATCCTTGTCCGATCAACTCATGGTAACTGCTGGTGGAGGAAGTTTTTCCTGGTTCTACAGTTCCCAGTAATAATTCCAGGTTATCGAAGATTGGTTGCATCCAGGGTGCCAGTTTTTCCTGCAAGTCTCCTGGCAGGTAACCCAGATCTCGTCCCATGGGAAAAATAGGACGGGACACCAACAGGCGTTTGTATTGATTTTCCACCAGCATCATTTGCAATCCAGCCGCAAGGGCCAATAGTGTTTTGCCTGTGCCTGCTTTGCCAACCAGAGTGACAATGGATATTCTAGGATCCAATAAGAGTTCCAGTGCCAGATGCTGTTCAACATTACGAGGAAGGATGTCCCATACTCCCTTTTGATGATTGACTCTGATAAATAGCTGTTCGCTGGGATCAAAAATAGCAATTTCATAATCATCAGGATGTTCTTTATTCAGCAGTAACACACCTTCATGAGGAGAAAACTCTTCCTCGGGCCGAAGCCTTTCATCCTTCCGAAAGGCAAGCAATGTTTTTTCAGAAACACTCTGATATCGTATTCCTTTGTAGGTCTGGAAACCGAGATCTTGTTCTCCCGGGCCGTGCATGACCTCCACTCCGAGAATATTTCCTTTGACCCGAAGGTGGGTGTCCAGGGTGACCAGTACGGCATTCCTGCCGGATTCTTTCAGTTTCAGAGCAACCCCCAGGATGCGATTTGACGTCTTAGACCAATCTAACGCATATTTGTCATCATTTGGGGAATGTGAGGACAAAGCAATACGCAACTGACTTTGGTTCGGCAACATGACTCCTTCCGAAAGATTGCCTTTCAATCGATATTCATCCAGCATCTTCGCAACGGTGCGGGCACTGTTTCCAGTCTCGCTTAAGGTCTTCTTGAATTTATCAATTTCTTCAATCACGTCAATTGGAATGACCACTTCTCCATCAGGATAGGCATTCAATATACCAGGATCGTACAGCAAAACATTGGTGTCAAGGACGTAAACAGTCTTTGCAGGCATATGGGGGTGCTCAGAAGATTTGCATTGTGGATCTCTCACCCTGTGTGGAGCAA
>JANQHV010000480.1 GCA_028282505.1 SAR324 cluster bacterium
GTACCAGTCCAAATAAGCGGTGCCAGTTGATCATCTTTCTCTAACGCTTCCATGAGAAATGTACATCATTTTTCATAAATTATGACAGCCTCTTCAAAAGGCTACAAGTTCGAAATTTCACCGGCCAAACCTGCGAGGTTTTTTCTTTCGGTAGCGACGCTGATTAAATCCACCACAATCAGTTTAGCAGGAGCGGGCTTTTGAACCCCAGGATTCAGCAAAGCCTCTTTTTTGGCCAATTCCTCATCTTTTTGAATCAACTCTACTTGCAACTCCTGTACTTTGCTTTCCAGCCAGTTGCTTCTATCAGTCAGTAGCTCCTCGATACGCTTCAAGGTTTCGACTTTCTGGTCCAGTAGTTGTATCCTCTCCGCTTGTTGCTGATACGTGGAACGGCGGTATAGTTCCATTTTCCGAGTTGTTGATCAAAAACAATTCTCATATTTTCTTTGAAATCAGCGGCATATTTCCTGCCTGTCTGGTAGATTTTGTCCAAAATCTCCACCTTGACCTTCAATCCCTTTTCAGTTTTTGTCTTTTCAATTAACTCTTTGACCCCTTAGTGGGTTTTCAAGACAACTCCTTGCATGGCCCTTGTGACATGAGGGAAGAGTCTGTGTTCAAAAAATTGACCTGAAGGGCAAAATGATTGTTAAGAGAGCTTTTTTATTTGTTGCCAAGTTGTTTGTAAATCAACTGTAAAACGATTGATAATTAATTGTGTACCTTGCAGTTGAATTTAAAAGATGATATTGTCAAATCTTTGATTTTAAAACTATATTCTACCAACCGTGAGATAGAAGTCTTTTGTCTGGGGGGCGTGTGGTCGTGGGTTCAAATCCCACCGCTCCGACCATTCTTTAAGCTTCTAAAGCTATTTTCTTGGGTTTCCCTTCTCATTTCAACAACAAATTTCGAAAAAACAGGCATTTATGCAACCGACCAATGATTTGAATGTAACAGATACCATACCGCTTATCACACCAGCCACACTCAAAGCACAATTGCCGATGACCCTCGAAGCCAACAAGACTGTGATAGAAGCACGTCAGGTGGTGCAAAACATCTTAGATGGAGCCGATCCACGTATCTTGTTTGTTGTAGGCCCCTGTTCCATTCATGATCCGAACATTGCATTGGAATATGCGGATGCCTTGAAGGCATTGGCTCAGGAAGTGGAGGATCAAATTTATTTGATCATGCGTGTTTATTTTGAAAAACCTCGAACTACTGTAGGGTGGAAAGGGTTGATCAATGACCCTGATTTGGATGGAACCTATAAAATCGAAAAGGGTTTAACAGCGGCAAGAAAGATTTTGTTGGATATCAATCAGAAAGGAATGCCCGCAGGAACAGAAATGCTGGACCCCATTACGCCTCAGTATATCACTGATTTGATTGCATGGAGCGCCATTGGAGCAAGAACCACCGAGTCCCAAACACACCGAGAAATGGCGAGTGGGCTTTCGATGCCAGTTGGCTTTAAAAATGGAACACATGGCAGTCTGGAAGTAGCCATCAATGCTATGAAATCGGCCATTCACTCTCATCATTTTGTTGGTATTGACCAGGACAGTAAAGTCTCGATTATTCAAACCAAAGGCAATCCTTACAGCCATATTGTTCTGCGAGGAGGAGACCGCCCTAACTATGATGTGGTTTCCGTTAAAGAAACAGAAGAGGCATTGAACCAGGCCAGTTTACGTAATGACATCATGATAGATTGCAGCCATGACAATTCCGGTAAAGATCCTTTCAAACAAGAAATGGTTCTCAAGGAAGTCATTCACCAAATTGTGAACGGCAGTAATTCCATCATGGGCATCATGATTGAAAGTAATCTCAAATCAGGGAACCAGGCTTACAAACCCAACGACCCCTTGGAGTATGGGATCTCTATTACAGATAAGTGCCTGGATTGGGAAAATACCAAACGGATCATCAAAGATGCTTATCAGGGGCTTGCGAAGAGAGGATAAGTTCCTCCCCATCAATACAATTCTTTGGACATGTAGAGCTTCCAATCCAGATAGTAGACACCTTGAATGCCATAGTCGTATAGTTGATATTTGATGGAATCCAAGTCGTAGACGTATTGCCCCTCCTGGAGCTGGTGAAACACTTCCGTGATTTCGTGAATCATTTGTTGGTACAGGTATTGGTGGGCTGGATGATCTGGCAGTAAATTTCGTTCGACAAATCCCACACACACGCCTAAAAATGCCAGACTGATCCACTCTCGAAGCTGTGGATCTTCTATAGAATCAAGCCTAGGTAGTAGCCATTGCCACCATTCCTGGACCGCTTTGATTTCACTCGACGATTTCACCAGAGCAAGATTTTTTTCTTGTTGAACCTCATCAATCGTATGAGCTTGCTGGACCGCAGAAACTAACGCAGTTATGCTGGGTGGTTCTGTCATAATGATTTTGTTGGGCTGGTGATGAATTTTAGCTTATCTTGAGTTACTCCCCTGGATCATCTGAGGCAAACAATTGTTCTAGTTTGATGTTTTCCAGCTGCTCAAACTTGACCAAAAACTCAGAAAAATTTTGATTGATGTTCGCATGCCCTTTTCCCTTACGGGCCTGCTCTTGTAGGACCATCAATGCTCCTGCACGTACGGGCATTTCTTGCCAGGCTTGTTGAATCAGAGTCACTGTTGTTTGCAATCCCGTATCTTCTTCCACATCCAAGCGACAGCGTTTGGTCGCCAATAAACTGCGACACCCGACCGGACGAACAGGATAAATGCCACAACATCCCTGACTACGGATTAAAAAGGGACAAGGTTTTTGACCATGTGTTTTCAGATCCGGTTCTTCTTGTACTTGTTTCAACAAGATCTGTTTTGTTGCTTCCGGCATGTCTTTATGAATATAACGTATAATTTCCTCAAATTCTATCCCTGTTGCATCCATATCTGTATAGTAGCAACAGGCATCACAGCCAGCTTCGCACGCCGCTTTCATTTTCAATATAGCCAGTTTGTCTTTTGCTTTTTCCACGACAAGATCACATAACGAATGAGCAAATGCGAGAATTCGATTATGGTGAGGATACTCTTTTTTATTCAGTGCTTTGATTGGTTCATTGAACTGACTTAAAAATTTTTTGCATGACACGCGATTTGTACTTTCCTGATGATTAGTTTCAGGAGTATGTTTCTGAATGGCAATACTGTCTTCCAGCATTTCAAATTGATAAAGAGATCGTTTTTGTTTATTTTTTTTAGGCATCTGTGTTTCCAATTATGTTCTGAGATATTAAAACAAGCATATGACAAAGTATTTTTATCAGAGACCTTCTCAATTGTCACCCCTCAACTGGTTTGATCTTTGCACAGTGTTTATCAAAAAAGATCATCCTCATGTTCTGTTCCGTGAAACCATGATAAAATCCCTTTTGTTTAACAATCACAAGATCTTATCTCTTCTGATAACTAGATACTTTTTGCCATTATGGCGCAATTTTCAGGCAAAAATTGTCCTGTTTGCCTGCTTGTTGGCATTGGCTCAGACTGCTCTTCAGGCACAGGAACCCCCTCAGGCAGCAGCCAATGTAAGTGGTGGAGCCGCAGACACATTTATTTATGAATGGGAGCGTGTCTATTATGGCAAAATAAACAATGAATCCATGTTATTGTATACGCACTCGTTTGCCAGGAGCCAACTGACTTTCGCTGATATTGACGGGGACGGCGATGATGATTTAATGATCGGCAAAGAAGATGGGCAACTGGCTTTTTTAGAAAATGTGGGCATGCCAGGAAAACCTGATTTTCAACTGCGTTCAGAAGCATTTGAAGCGTTTCACATTGAAACAGGACCGGACGGGCAGGCGGAAAGTGTCAAGAGTTCCATCAACATAGGAGCTAATGCAGCTCCTACCTTCGTTGATATTGATGGAGATGGAGACCTGGATCTCTTCATTGGCTCAGAAGATGGCTCCATTTTTTATTATGAGAATACAGGAAATTCTCTATTACCCATTTATGAACTGAAAGACCCTGCCTACATGGGGCTGCGTCCTGGCAAGAATGTTGTTCCTGAATTTCGGGACATCAACATGGATCGTGCTCCTGATCTATTGGTGGGAACTCATTCTGGCAAGGTATACTTGTATAAGAATGCCGGTCGCCAAACCAGAGCATTGTTCTGCAGTTCATTGACATCACATCAATCCAATAACCAAATGGCCTGTCCTTATCCCCGCGAACTGGTTGGTGATACTTTTCCCGAAGTCGATGCCTCACCAACCTGGGTTGATTGGAATTATGACGGTTTATGGGATATCGCTGTCGGGAAAGCCAGTGGTCAAATCAGTTTTTATTACAACAAGGGCAATCCATTCCAACCAAAATGGGAAATGGAAACAGATCGTTTTTTGTTCATTGATGCAGGAGGATATGCGTCTCCTATCTTCTATGATCTGGACAATGATGGTTTCACTGAACTACTGGTAGGAACTTCCACTTCAAAAATCATACACTATGAAAACAGGGAAGTTTTGCAGAATGGTTTACGCAAACTTCCTGATTTAGATTTATCGAATATTAACTGGAAAGAAAACCATCTTCGAATATTGGAACGAGTTTGTCAACAATTGGAAGGAGCGCCAAATTGCTTGCCTGCACTGGCAAGAGCATTCAACATTCCTGATGATATTCCACAAGATCTCAAACAATATGCGGATTTTGTAGTCAAGGTCAAAAGTAAGGCCGCACAGGTGGATTCAACAACAGATCCCGAAGCCAATCCAGAGGCAGGTGATCAGCCTCCAGGAGAACAACCTCCTGAACAGGCATCCATACGGAGTTTTAACAGACGGCTGCTGACTGCCCAGGCAAATGCTCCCGATCCTGGTGCTGATCCAGCACAAGATGGAAATGCAGAGATTGCTGATCAAGAAACCTCACAAACTGGTTCCGCCTTTCCTCTGGATATGGCAAATCGTAACTACCTATGGTTATCATCTCGTAACTTCTTACAATTTGGACATTTTTTGAATGATAATGATAGAGCCATCGTCACCACAGGGGACTGGGATGGAGATGGTGATCTGGATTTGTTGTTGGGCAGTGGTTCTGGTCATTTATTTGCCTATGAAAATATAGGAACAGCACGTGCACCGAATTGGAGATCCCTTGAAAATCCAGTCTTCTCACCTAATCAAAGAGCCAATAGTGCTCCAACCTTAGTCGACATTGATGGTGATGGTGACTTGGACATTCTGGTAGGAAATCAAGCAGGAAAATTGGAGTTCATTAAAAATAACGGCTCTCCTACCAGACCTGAATGGAAAATTGAAGACCTGGCTTTTGCCGATATCGATGTGGGAAGCCATAGTATTCCGGCTCTGATCGATATTGACAATGACAACGATTTGGATTTGTTTGTTGGAAACAGTAAGGGACGCATCGTTTTATATGTGAATGAAGGTTCTGACAAGCAACCACGATTTGTCATCAAAAGTACACAGTTTGCTAATTTAGTTGAAGAAAAAAACATTGCACCCACTTTCTTTTTCTGGAACCCTGATAAAGCACCAGATTTGCTGGTTGGAGGTGAAGAAGGCATTTTGCATTTAATTGTCAATAACCGTTTAGAAGGGACTCCCCTCACGCATGGCTGGAATTTACAAGAAAGCAATTGGAGCAATATTGAGACAATAGGATTCAGTGTCCCCCATGTTGCTGATTTTGATCAAGATCAAAATCAAGATCTGCTGGTGGGAGATGTGGAGGGAAATTTGCTGATCTGGCTCAATCGTGGTGTCAAAGAGATTAAACCAGAAGAGACCGAACTACCCGCCGCGATCAGCAACTCCATTGAAATCACCGACGAAGCGGCACTACAGGAAGAAACGGAGACCATAGAACTGGATGAAATTGCATTGGAAGAGGAACTACAACAAGAAGAAGTGGATCTGCCCTTTGATCCCGTTTATGTCTTGGTCACCAAACAATATTTGAATTTACCAAATTCTCGTCGACTCGTCCCCGCTTTTTTTGATATGGATGCGGATGGGGATTTAGATTTGTTAGTTGGCACTAAAGAGGGATTCTTGTTTCAATATTTGAATGAGGGGACAGTCACAGAACCTGAATGGACATTGATCACAAAACGTTTCCTCGGATACGATGCTGGAAAAAACGCAGCCCCTGCTTTTGGAGATCTCGATCAGGATGGTGATATTGATTTAGTGGTTGGTAACACACGTGGGACTTTGGAATACTGGGAAAATCAAGGAACTGTTGATTTCCCTGAATTTGTTAAAAATCCAACGGTATTGCGAGGCATCACAGGTGGCATTAACTCTCGTCCGGCCTTAGTTGATATCAATCAGGATGGACTATTGGATTTGCTAATTGGGAATTTTCAGGGGCAACTGGTACACTATCTGCAGCAATCGACTTCGGCAGGTACCAGTTTTCAACTAACCCATCGCCGATACCTTGGCCTGGATATTGGTATCGGTGCCACACCAACAGCGGCAGATCTCAACAATGACAAAATTCAAGAGTTGATCCTTGGCTCAGATCATGGAGACATTATTTCATTTCAATCAATTCCTGTTGAAGAAGATCCTACACGCTGGGGATGGAAACAGGACTCCAGTTACTTTGCAAATTTGAAAGACGAGCTCCCCCTTGGCAATGCTCCCGTCTTTGCGGATATTGACCAGGATGGTGATATGGATATGTTTGTGGGAGGAGAGGATGGAAGTTTCTATTACTACCGCAATGATGGAGAACCGGGTAATCCATAAAAATATATACTAAAACTCCCCCGCAAGACGCTTGCGCCTATATTCGTACTCAAAGAAATTCCAAAACGATTCTGCAGAACTGAAAGTCACCTGTACATAACTTTCTGAAAATTGTATAAATTTATTTTCAA
>JANQHV010000482.1 GCA_028282505.1 SAR324 cluster bacterium
TTTCGTTAAATAAAACCACTATTTGCCTCAAATTTTTGCAAAACCACCCTCATTCTGGACGATTTTTCGCTTCGGAAATAGTTTCGGGAAACCCTCTTAGAAACTAGCCTAGCCCAATTGAAAAAATATTCTCAATAACTCCAAATTTAATCTTCTGTTGATGACCTTCCAATTGTTCTCATACGAATTCAACCCAGCAGCCTTGCTGTAAAAAACTACTTGAAAAAATATATGAATAATTATATTAACATTTATACTTTTTTTTATTCCTTTTTTTAAGGCAAACCAAAAGAGACCAAATAGATCATTTGTCATTTGCTCATTGATCATAATTTTCAAGTGTTGCTAAAGTGGATAGTGTGGTTTTAATAGACATTGTTTGAAGGTAGGGAATTATAAGCCTAAGAGATATCCCCTCATTCGCTAAAGCAACATGCACAGTTCTTACTCAAGCTTACAATTACCTGGACTTTAAACATTTTCCGTGTTAATTCAACGGTCGCTAAAAGCGCTGAATACTTCCCAATCATTCTTCAAAAAATCACCGCCCGCTGTTCATACAAAGAATTGACACCACTATTGATTCATAACCATCAGGAGAACAAATGATAAAAACCATCTGGTATATACTGCTTGCGGCATTTTTGGTAGCATCCTGTGGAAATATCGAAGAAATCAATGGCATTGACAAACTCGTCGGTGAAGATGATAAAAAAGAAGATGACGAAGAAAGTGGTCTCGAAAAATTGCAAGCACTGCAGGAAGAAGAGCGAGTTCGTTTGATCGGTTTTTTTGTAGACGCTGCTGTGCAAGGAATCTCATACCAATCCAGTTTCTCTGGGACTACAGACAGTGCTGGCAGATTCTTTTATTATTCAGGCGATAACGTGATGTTTACCATTGGTGCCATCGAACTGGGAACAGTAACTGGAAGTACTCAAATAACGCCAGTCGATCTGGCCAGCTCAGCAATCACTGATCAAAAGACCGTCAATATATTGCGTTTCTTGCAGACCCTGGATGATGACGGAAACCCTGACAATGGTATTACAATCCCAGCAGCTGTCCGTACAGCAGCAGCCGACATGACGGTTAATTTTGATCAGACAACCAGTGCTTTTGAAACGGCAGTGGCAACCGATATCAGTACGCTCACGTCCAATCTTTCCATTGGTACAACCGGTTTGACCTCTGCTGCATCGGCAGTCACCCATTTCCAAAGCACGGTCACCACCAGCCAGGCGACAGATAACCAAATTACAACTGTAGAAAATGCACCAACTGCTATCAGTCTCAGCCCAACCAGTATCGATAGTGGTTCTGCATCAGGAACAACGGTGGGTACCTTAAGCAGTACCGACCCGGATAGTGGTGACTCCCACACCTATTCTCTGGTTTCTGGAACAGGCAGTACGGATAATGGATCTTTCAGTATTTCAGGTACTACGCTTTCGATGGTGACCAGTGTTAATTATGCCTCTCAAACTTCTTACAGTATCCGCATCCGCAGCACTGATTTGACCAATCAGACCTATGAGCAAGCGGTGACGATCAATGTGAATGGCATCGCCCTCAGCTCCAGTACTGTGGCTGAAAATTCTGCTTCAGGCACCACTGTGGGTACCTTAACGGGAGCTTCCAATGGATCAGATGCGGTCAGTTTCAGTCTGGTTTCGGGAACAGGCAGTACGGATAATGGATCTTTCAGCATTTCAGGCAGTAGCTTGCTGACAGCCGCCAGTTTCGATTTTGAAACACAAAGCTCTTACAGCATCCGTGTCCAGCTTGTCAATGCGATAGGAGGGACTTATGAACAAGCCTTGACAGTAACGGTGACTGATGTCAGCGAATCTCCAACAGACATTGCTCTGAGCGCCAGCAGTGTGGCTGAAAATTCTGCTTCAGGTACCACGATAGGAACATTGAGTTGTACGGATGCAGATTCCTCCAGTTTCACATATAGCCTGGTTTTCGGAACAGGAGATACCGATAATGCTTCCTTTTCGATTTCGGATTCGACCCTTTCCACAGCCGCCAGTTTCGATTATGAAACCGCCACATCAAAGAGTATCCGGATTCAATGCTCTGATGGCACCAATACCTACTCAGAAGCCTTTACCATTTCCATCACCAATGTCGATGAAGCACCAACGGACATTTCACTCAGTTCGAGTACCCTCTCCAATCCTGTTTCTTCTACAACTGTGGGTACGTTCAGTACAACGGATGCAGACAGTGGAGACAGCCATACGTATTCTTTGACTTCGGGTAGCGACAATTTTAGTGTCAGTGGGTCTACACTCAATGCAACAAGCGCTTTTTTACCTCCCGGTTCGTACAGTATCACTGTTCGCACCACCGATTCCTCATCACTCACCTATGACAAAACCATGACGATCACGGTTAGCCAAGGTTTATTGGGAGGAACGATTCAGGGTAGTGCTCTTTCCTTGAGCACAGTCGTGACCACTATCGCTGGAAGCATTGACACGAACGCCACCCTGGACGGAACCGGCACGGCTGCTCAATTCAATGAACCCAATGGTGCATGTACCGATAGTACCAATTTGTATATTCCTGAAGATTCAGGACATGTGGTGCGCAAGATTGTGATTGCCACAGGAGTCGTGAGCACTCTGGCCGGTACAGCTGGAAACTTAGGATCAGTTGATGGAACCGGCACTGCTGCTAAATTTAGTAATCCCAACGATTGCACCACCGATGGTACCAATGTGTATATCGCGGACCAGGATAACCACGCGATTCGCCAAATCGTGATTGCCACAGGCGTGGTGACTACTTTGGCAGGAAGTTTGGGAAATCTTGGAAGCTCTGATGGAATAGGAAACAACGCCAGGTTTAATACCCCGGAGGGGCTCACCACTGATGGCACCAATTTGTACGTGACTGATCGCGGCAATGATCTCATCCGCAAGATCGTGATTTCCACAGGAGTGGTGACCACCATCGCCGGAGATGGCACATCAGCAGTCACTGATGGAACCGGTACTGCTGCTAGCTTTGAGAGTCCCTGGGCAATCACCACCGATGGCACCAATCTATACATCACTGAGAGTAACCAGCATGTGATTCGTAAGATGGTGATTTCCAGCGGAGTGGTGACTACCCTGGCCGGGCAGGCCGGTAGCAATGGAACCACTGATGGAACCGGTACTGCTGCCACGTTTTGGTCTCCCTATGGAATCACCACTGATGGCACTAACCTCTATGTCACCGACCGGGGCAGAAGCATGCTTCGCCAGATTGTGATTTCGAGTGGAGTGGTGACCACCTTAGCCGGAGATCAAACCAGCAATGCTACCGATGGAACTGGCACTGCGGCTTCACTTGGCAATCCGGAAGGTATTACCAGTGATGGGACTTACTTGTATTTTCCCAGTGCAGGCAAAGACGTGATTCGTCGGATGGAATAAAAGTTATTAATCCTTTTCTTTACTTTTTGTTTTAACATCGTCTTTATTTTTTTTGGAGCGAGCTGATTTACCCACCAAGCCAGCATGGAATGCGCTTTGTGGCCCTTTGACAAAATTTCTTTCGGTGGCCATGACCATTTGCCTCATCTGTTCATACTCTAAATTGGCTTTCAATCGGCTCTGTCCCCAACTCAACATGCGCTTGACGATGTCATGGTCATAGCCCATCAATAGACCAAGTTGAAACATATAATCGGCTTCCAGACGATCAATCTTGCCATCGACAAAAGCCATCTTCATGACGATGGTAAAGATCTCAAAGGCATTTTCTTTTTCGATTGAGATGGGGTGCAGATCTACCTCTTCTTTCGCTCTGATCATCTTGATCAGCCGTTCTGCCTGCTGTATGTCTCCTAAAAAAGCGAGAATCGTGCGTAAGTAGGCAATCTCATAATCATCCAATCCGCCATCACACATGATCATGCCTTGCAGCGCGTCCACAAACCATGATTTGACTTCCGGGCTCAACGAACCAAGCACCGTTTCGTCCATTTCAGACTTGAGCATTTTTTCAATATTCAAGATCTTGGTTGTTTTCTCAATGACTTTTTGTTCCAGATCTTCATTGGCTTCTTCCAGTGCTTCGTTGGCTTCTTCCAGTGCTTCGTTGGCTTTCAGCAGTTCATTTTGCAGACGACTGATCTTGAGGTGAGTATCCACACGCATCAACAATTCTGCCCGCTTGAAAGGCTTGGTCATATAGTCAACCGCCCCCATCTCAAATCCTTCGACAATATCGATCGCCTTTGCTTTGGCTGTTAAGAAAATAACAGGAATGTCCTTGGTTGCAGGTTCACTTTTTAATTCCTGACATACCTCATAGCCATCCATGCCCGGCATCATGATATCCAGTAAAATCAAATCAGGAGGGTCTCCTTGTGCCGCAGATAATGCTAGTTTTCCATTAGGTGCTGGACGAACTTCATACCCTTCTCTGGTCAATAAGTCCGTCAAAAACCTTAGATTGTTGGAATTATCGTCTACGGCAAGAATATTACCTTTCTTGCTATTCGATTCGTTCTTCATGTTTCTCCTTATCCGTTCTTAAGTACTGCTAATCGGAAATCAGTATTCAATTGTCTATTCAATTACTTTCAAAATCACTTCATATTCAAACGCATCAATATGTCGTTTAATGGCGTCGGCCAGCGCAGTATCTTGTTCACGAAGTTGTTCAACGAGTGTATAAATTTGATTCAAATTTAAGATCTCAATGGCTTTTTTCATTTCTGTTTTCCATTCTGGGGAACAATCACTCATTGCATCAATAGAAACAACATTCAACTCTTGTGTCATTTCATTCTGAATGGAACATTCATCGATTAGTTCATAATCGAGAAACTGGATTACGGTTTCCAAGAGTCGAGTCCTGGATATTGGTTTTTTGATATATCCCTCAAAACTGTATTTTTTGATCAATTCCCGCTCTGTTCTACTGGTTGACGCACTCAAAGCAATGACGGGTATGTGCTTCAACATTTTGTCAGATTTCAGCAACTGAGTGGCCTCATATCCATTCATGACCGGCATTTTTAAATCCATGAGGATTAAATCAGGGTTGTGTTCTTTGGCAAGTAGCAAAGCATCTTCTCCATTTTCAGAGGTCAACACTTTAAGAGGGGTGTCTGCAAAATTTTCTATAATCAATTTACGGTTGATTTCAACATCATCAACGACCAAAATCAGTCCTTCTTTGAATTTGATTTCTTGTATGGACGGCTCAGCAGGTTGGATAACATCTTTTACCGAAGCAATATGAACTTTGTTCAATCGAATGGTGAAAATAGATCCCTTGCCCAGTGTACTGTTTACAGAAAGAGTACCTCCCATCATCTCAACCAACCGTTTACTGATCGGTAGTCCCAATCCTGTTCCTCCGTACTTCCTGGAATCTTGCCCTTCCTGCTGTTGAAATGACTCAAATATACGTGCCTGTTCCCCATCTGGAATGCCAATTCCTGTATCCTCCACTGAAATCAGAAGATCCAGTTTTTCGTTCTGGTCCTGTGTTTCTTCATGTTTGACAGAGAATCGAATGTACCCTTCATCGGTGAACTTGACCGCATTGCCTATCAGGTTAAAAAGTACCTGGCGTAGCCGAATCTCATCCAACAACAATGCTTGAGGCAGCTCCTGATCAATATTCATTTTGAATTCAAGGCGTTTTTGGGAAATTTTCAGGGAAAAGAAGGTTTGCACTTCGTTGAGAAGAGCATTGAGTTGGACAGGTTGATTATGAATTTCCAATTTGCCTGCTTCCAGTTTAGAAAGATCGAGAATGTCGTTAATCAGGGTCAGCAATCCTTCTCCTCCAGTTTTGATAGCGTGCAGGTACTCTTTTTGAACTTTATCGGTGATCAGGGTTTCCAGCAACTCTGTGAAACCAATCACCGCATTCATGGGGGTTCGGATTTCATGGCTCATGTTGGCGATGAATTCACTTTTCATGCGATTGGCCTCTTCTGCATTTTCTTTGGCCTGTTGGAGTTCTTCTACAGTGGCATGGAGCTGTTGTCGGCTTTCCCTGAGTTTCAGCTCGCTTTTTTGAATCGCTCGTTTTTGTCGCTCAACCTGGAAGCTCCATAAAAATACCATAATGATAATCACTCCCATGACTCCAGCAATTTGCCAGATCAATGTATTATCCAACGGGCGTTCATCCACTAGGGATATCCATTTTTTGTTAATGGAGACCCTCTCGTCATCACTAATCGAAGCAAGTGCTTTATTGAGGATCGCCACAAACTCCGGCCAATCATTCCGAATCCCAAATCCCATCGGTTGGTTTTCGATGTCCGTGGGTGCGGCTATTTTTAAGTTAGTCAACCCATTCACCTGGATCAAATACCCGGCCATTCCCAAGTCTCCAAAATAAGCATCGGCTGTACCCAAAGCAACTGCTTTTAAAGCCTCCAATGGAGTTTCTACCTCATAATGCTCAATGATGGGGTATTTTTCTTTCAGCATTTCTGTGTGAAAATATTCTTTCACCACTGACACCGTCTTGCCACGAAAATCAGACAAGCCTGTCACAAACGGGTAGTCGTTTCGTGTAATAATGACGTTGGGATGAGAGACAAAGGTTTCCGTAAAATTGAGATACATCATGCGATCTTCTGTTTTTCTCAGCAAGGACACAACATCAATACTCTTATTTTTTGCTTTTTCCAAAACTTGTTTTCGGGATAAATCAGGAATCACCTCCATGGAAATGCCCAACCGTTCACTGACCAATCGAATATAGTCAGAAACGACGCCCTGATGGACACCGTCTTCTATATAATCAAATGGAGGGAAGGAGGGATCCACACCGACTCGAATGTGCGGATGTGTGTACAGCCAGGTCTTTTCGTTATAAGTGAGTGAGAGTGTTGCAAATCTTGATTGTATATTACCAACAATCCATCTTTGTTGAATCTGATTCATCTCCTCAACAGAAACTGCGTTCATCGCTTTTTTGAGAATGGATTGCAAGGTGGGCCAGTCCTTACGTACCCCAATCCGCAGGTTAACCAGATCAGGATTACCAATATTGACTTCTCCAGATACAGCCAGGTCAGTTAATGTGTTCCTATTGATCAGATGGTGCAATACCGCACTTTCTCCTAATGCCGCATCTGCCTTTCCAAAGGAAACAGCCTTCAAACTGGCCAGGGTGTCTGGCACTGGCAGCCTTTTGATCTGAGGATAATTCTTGGTCAGCACTTCTTCATAAAAAAAGCCTTTTGGAAAAGCGACGGTTTTGTCAAATAATTCCTGGATTGAACTGTATCGGTTGTTTTTGGTACTGACAATCACATTGGGATTGAAAGCGTAAGGTTCTGTATATAATACGTATGCTGAACGATCTTCCGTTCGAACGATATTGAGCATCACATCCAGTTCTTTGTGCTTCAACATTCCCAACAGTTTGTCCCAACTTGGATCACTGATATATTCTATTTGAATCCCGATCTTATCTGCCAAAAGATTCATATAGTCAATCGACAGCCCCTGTGGTTTGTCATTTTCAAAAAAATTAAAAGGAGCCCAATTGGTTTCATTGTGCACACGAATGCGGGGATGTTCTTGAATCCAGTCTTTTTCTTGAGTAGTGAGGTTTAACGGGGGAGATGCGGTTTGCCTTTGTTGCCTTGCTCCTTTTTGCTGGTTTTCTTTGGCGCTGACGATACTCGACCATGTCCAACATATAAAAATTATTAGTGTCAATAGGGACTTTGTTTTCATGACGTATTTTTAGCTTATTTCAAAACTTAAACAATCGGGTCAATGTTCTGTAACCCAATAAGAACGTACTTCTTTTCATTACAACACATTTTCAAATAGATCAAAAGTTATTCTAAATTTTGCTGTTAGCGCATGTTGTGAAAAATAGCACCTTCAATGGATTGATTGCTGGCGAAACATGAATCGATGAGATCTTTTTGAGAAAATTGGAATCCATTTGCAATTGAGATACAGTTGTGTCAAAACAAGGCGTTGCTGATTAAAAATTAGTTATTCCATCATGAATATAACGAACTTTCCATTAGAGGGGGCATTATGAATTTTAAAATATGGGCAATATGCATTTTAGTCATCGGTTTAATCCCCGTTTCTGCCTGGGGTGCTAAAACAGAGGTGCCAAAATCAATTGAAGGAGCCTCTGTGGTCACTGAGAAAGAAGCAGTGAAGATGGTCATCACCGATAATTGTCTGGACGCTTCTGCTTCCAGAAGATGCATTTTTGTAGATCCTCGTAAAAAGAAAGACTTGAAGCGTGGAATTATCAAAGGATCTGTTCTGTATGAATGTAAAAAAATGGAAAATTTCAAACCAGATGAATTTTTAGCAGCAGTCAAAAAGAAAGGGTACCCTGTCAACACTTACGATGATCTGAAAGATATAGACATTATTTCTGGCTGCAACGGAAAATTTTGCCCAAGGAGCAACTATCTTTTAACAGCACTCATTCAACATATGGGAGATCGAGTGGCATCACAAAATGTGAAATTCTATTGGGTGCGAGATGAAGGTGTTCCGGGCATGTTGAAGGTCATGAAGTAAATCAATCTTATGAAAAATCTGTTCTTGTTAGTGGGGGTTGTCGTCGGGTTGGCAGGAGTGGTCAATCCTGTTCTGTTGTATTTAAATCAACAACGATCGGCAGCTATTGTGATCGATGATCAAATCCAAAGGTATACCAAAATCGTTACCCACAGTTTGGATGTTTATGCTGATCAGGTGAACACCTATCGAATTGTTCAAACAAATTCCGAGGAACTGGAAGAAGCATTATTAGAAGAGGAGAAGGAGGACGTTTTTGATGAATTGGTGACTGCCATTAACCAGTCTCAAAATATCGCTGGGTTTAGTGTGGAAAAACTTCGGGTATTCACCGTAAAAGATGACGAGTTGTCACATTTTCTTTCTGTTCACGACCAGGAAGAATCCGCTTCATCCTCTTCTTTTCATCAGGATGCATTGAAGAAAAAAATTGTTCCAGTCACTGGATTGACTTTGGATACAGCACCTCTTTTAACCGTACTGCATTATTTTTCAGTGTTCAATCTGGAAACTGGTAGTGTGGACAAAGAAGGGGTGATTGAATTTAGAGTGAATCTTCTTCCACTCCTTGAACTGATTAAAAATAATTTTGAGAAAACAGAAGTCGCTTATTTTCAGAACGGTTTACAAGCAAATACCCATTCGGCATTCTTTGGTTTTTTTCAGAAAGAACTGGAAGCTACAAGTATACCAACTGCAGAAACCCATAGTATTCTTTTGAAAGGAAAATTAGAGGCATCTGATGCCGAAAATACTCCAACTGGCAATATCTTTCGATTCAACTTTATTCCTATCTACGATTGGAACGGCAAACCTTTTGGTCATATCATCATTGCCATTGATCAAAGTGATTACCAGTCCTCATTGAACTTTGGGTTAGTGCTCGCCATTTTTTCTTCGCTATTCTTGACCGCTCTCATTGTTTTATTTTTGAGATACATTATCCCCAAGACATTTAAACCCATTATTGAGAAATTGAGGGAGCAGGCTCATCTTTCTCTAGCAGAAGTCGATAATTTGGATCAAGCCAGCCAAGTTTTAAAAGGAGATGCGACCCAACAAGCAACTTTGTTGGAGAAAACATCTGGTTCCATGAAAGAAGTATCCAGCCAAGCCAGTGAAAATGCAGAAAACGCAAGTGCGATTGTGACAACAGTGGGAACCGTCGCAAGTATGGTAAAACAGACAGCAGAAAACGCAGAAAATGCTTCCCAACTTTCAGGAGCGGCACGCCAGTCGGTTGAGGCGGGTACTGAAGCAATGAATAAAATTTCAACAG
>JANQHV010000486.1 GCA_028282505.1 SAR324 cluster bacterium
AAATAATATAAAATTTATAATTAAAAAAAATAAAAAATAATTTATGAAAACAGAAAAGCGAGGCCGAAAAGCAGGAGTCAAACAGTATCCCAGCTTAGAGAAACAGGCAGAAATACTGCACGCCTGCATCCAGGATAATTTGGATCAGGTGATAGAAGAGTACGTCAAACAAACAAATGATAAGCGGGGAAGCTTGACCAAGGAACAGATCAATCGGCTGGAAGAAGAGCTTTCTGCCGTCAGACCGATTCATTTGATGCTGTCACTCCAGGCCAGTCAATTATTCACTTACGAACTCTTGACTACCTATACCACGAACCTCACTTCCCAGCGACATTATGATTTGGCGGAGTATCATATGAAAGCCGCCAAGCGGCAGAAAAAAATAGAAAAAGGCAAAAAAGCTCCTGAGCCTCCTGAATTGCCAGGTCCTCCAATACTGTCAGAGCCACCTCCACCATCAAATGATGATCTGGCAAAGCTCGATGCTGAAAACTCAAATCAGCCAGAGTCCGATTCCGAAGAGTCAACCGAATTTTAAGCCAGCTTCAATTCCTCTTCTTGTTCTGGTTCATTGACAAATTTTCTGGTACATGACAAAACTTCATATTTTGTCATTGCTCAGCACTGTTTGAGCAAACGTCAGAAATCTATTACCAAATAGTGATATAGTGCCGTGAATTAGGTTTTGTTTGGCATCCTCTTTGTCCATGAGACAATCTGCCGAAAACTGTCATGCTGAGCGTAGTCGAAGCACCTCGGAGACCCTTCGACTACGCTCAGGGTGACATAGCATTCAATGTACCAAACAAAACTAAAATCTCACTACTATATAATACCGTGGCTAAGGCTTGTGCTAGTATGTACTTTGCTGAAGTGCAAAAATGCCTCAAATTTGTCATGCTGAGCGTAGTCGCAGCATCTTTGTGAAACCCTTCGACTCCACTCAGGGGGACAGCATTTATTATGCCAAGACAAATCTAAATCACAGGGTTAAGCTGAAATAACTCCTCCTTTATTAATTGTCACGTACTATGGACAGGTTTGAGACAATAATACTATCCCGCCAAAGATGGATTCAGGTCATTGAAGAAACCCAAACACTGTTCCGCTTAGCAATCCCATTGATCCTGGCACAACTGGCTCATATGTCGATGGGATTTGTGGATACGGCAATGACTGGTAATTACAATGCGCTAGACCTGGCTGCCGTTGCCATTGGTGACAAGAGTGTGATTGTTGTGGTTTTATTTGGCTTTGGCCTGATTACCTCCGTTCAGATTTTGGTTGCCCAACTTCATGGAGGTCATGTAGAACCAGAGCAGATAGGGCTGCATGTGGTGCAGGGAATTTGGGTTGGGCAAATGTATGGTATCCTGGGTTGGTTTGTGGTCAGGAACATATTGCCTTTCATGACCTTTTTACAAATGGAGCCTGAAGTATTTGCTCTAGCCCAGGGTTATATGGAAGCATTTTCCTGGGGATTGCCCGCAACCTTTTTATTCATTTCTTTTCGGGTATTTTATGAAGGATTGTCCATCAGTCGCCTCACCTTTTATTTCACCTGCCTGGGGCTGTTAGTCAACATTCTTGGCAACTATATGCTCATTTTTGGACATTTTGGTGCACCTGAGATGGGGGCCGTTGGCGCTGGTTGGACCAGTGCCCTGGCAAATTGGGCAATGGCCCTTGGGATTATTCTATATACAATGATAAAAAAAAGATATGTCAAGTATCACATCTTTTCTCAACTGAGGCATTTCTCCTGGAAAACCATAAAATCCATTTTGCAAGTAGGAACTCCCATTGGCATTAGTTTTTTCATTGAAGTTTCCATGTTTGCCTTATTTTCCCTGATGATGGCCAGATTTGGAGTGACCGTATTGGCGGCCAATCAGATTGCCCTGAATTATGCCGCTCTTATTTTTATGGTGCCTCTGGGATTGGCTATGGCCACGACCATCAGGATTGGTAATGCGCTTGGGAAAAACTCGATGCAGCAGGCCAACCTGATTGGAGTCATTAGTGTCATCCTGGGAGGTTTATTGATGTCGATCAGTTGTATTGTTCTGCTTCTTTTCCCTGCCCACATTGCCCTGATTTATTCCAAGGATGAGGCCGTCATAGCAGTGGCAGTCAAATTAATGATATTGGTTGGCATCTCCCAAATTTCTGATGGCATTCAAGTGACCGCAGCCGGTGTGCTGAGGGCATGGAAAGATACCAAATTTGTGATGTTGAGTGCACTGATATCTTTCTGGGGAGTTGGCTTGAGCCTGGGGTATTTGATCGGCATCAAACTGGAATACGGGGCAGAGGGTTTATGGTTTAGCATGATCATGGGGCTTGTGGTTATGGCTGTCTCCCTTTGCACCCGCTTCTATTTCATTAGCCGACAAAAGAGTTGATTGGTCATAAAAAACATCAAGGAGTCTCTTGCTTCACCTCCAAAAGTTGTGCAACCAAGTCTTCCAGCATCTCATCGATTTCTTTTTCGTTTCCCGGAGCGGCCTGATGCAATTGGTTGCGAAGTTCCGTAACCAGAGGCTGTATGTCTGCTCCTGATGCGGCAGTCTCTATCAATTTGTCAAATGCCTGTCTCATTGAGGCCGGCAATGCATCTAAAAAGCTGCCCGGAGATTCGACATCCCCACTGGCCATTTCCACCATGGCGTCCACCTGCTCCTGCAACTCCACCAGATCGACCTGATATTGGACTAGAAAGCGATTCAAGGTGTCAAACTCAGGTAGGGCAATCAGCTCGGCTATGCGGGGAAATATGTAAGGGGTTTTGGATTCGTCAACTCGCTTCAAACTGATACGCAGGTTGTGTGTCCATGTTTTCAGACGATTTCCGTGACCGGAAACAAGGTAGTAAATGCCGGCAGCCAAGTGATGCCGGACGGTTTCTTCATTTCGGTCGATCTTTCCATAATAAATCGACAGATTATCATGCAATATCGCCCGACCCTCTGGATCAGACAGCCGATTACGAATGGTGAGGGCCTGACGTGCGAGAGCAATGGCCTGCTTCAAATCGCCTCGCTCGTCCCAAACATCTGAAAGGGCGGAAAGGACTTTGACTTGATTGGTCAAATCATCGACCTCCTGAAACACGATCAAGCATTCTTCCAGCACTGTTCGAGCCTCATCCAGTCTGTCCAGTTTTATCAAAGGCCCGTATTGGTTGAATCGTGTTCGAAATTGTTCATGACGGCTTTGGCCAGATTCCCGCTGGATTTGTTCTTGCTCTTCCTGCAGTGACAGGCAAGCTTCCCAGTTTTCCAATTGCCGATTGGCGCCTTCCGCAATATCCAATCCACCAACCAACACACGCTTGAGAAACTCGTCATTCGGCGCATCCTTAACGGTCTTGCCATTTTTGCGCTGCTGCCACCATTCCCGTACCTGATTTAATCTGGACTGGATTTCCCGCAGGATTTGCCCGGCCTTGCCCTGCAAAACATCGATGCGGAGGGCTTCTAGTTCAGAAGCGATGATATTGATCTTCGGACTTCCAGCTTTTTCTGCTGCCTTCGCACTTTTCAAGTAAGTTTCTTTTGCTTTATCCAATAATCCGACATCTGCAAGCGCGTTGGCCCAATTACCGGTGATCCATCCCACATCCATCCAATTTCCGGCAGCTTCCGCTTCGCTAGCGGCTTGTTCGTAAAAAGTGAGAGATTTATCGGGTTGACCTGATTGCCTTAGTGCATCGGCCAGGTAGGTTTGCAGCGACCAGCGATCTTCTCCTTGTGGAATTTGGCTTGCCACTGCTTCGAGTTCTGCGATCACGCTGCGTAACAGGATTGGATTGTTCGTGCTGGTGACCAAACTGGAGGCAAACGATCTCAGTTTTTCATAAGCGCGGGCCCGCACCAGATAGACCAAGGCACGGCGACCCACTTCCGAGGCGGCTTCCATGGCCCGCTCCCGGCCGGATGTCCGAAGCGATTTGAATTCCGCTGCATATCGCTCACCATAGGCGATCCAGATGGCTTCAGGGGTCAGCCCTCCTGTTTCAGAAGCATGGGTTTTCATCCATGCGGCCACGCGTTCTTTGACCAATTCGTGGAATGAGTAGGTATCCTCGTCTTGGGTCAGCAGACCGGCAACTCTCAGTTCATTCAGCAATGGAGCGATATCTGGCATGTCTGGCTCTTCCGAAGAATCTTCCAGTTTTTCCCGTAATTCGGGTGGTATTTGGGAGAGTAGAGTTTGAACCTCTTCGTTTTCCTTTAATTCTGGACTCATCTTAATGAGTTTCAACAATTGCGAAAGCTGACCAGTTAATTTATCCTCCACTGATTTTCCAGTCCACACGCCTCGGACCAATCTTGCGGTCACCGGTTCGTTGGCCTGGGTCACGA
>JANQHV010000492.1 GCA_028282505.1 SAR324 cluster bacterium
ATACAGTTATCCACATAAATAATGCCAAGAACATCATCCTTAGCAATTAGTGGAACCAAAGCAAAGTGAGTAGTGCCAATGATTTTTTGAAAAGTTGGGTGAATCTTAACGTCATCATCAGGTGTAATTTTTATAGGCTTTTTATCATAATAAACCTTCACCGGCAGTTTATCGGTGTCTTTTATCAAAGAAAACTTACAATTTTCCAATAGCTTATGTTCTATCGCATAGTTCATTTGGGGGTCATCTGAAACCATCTTAAAAGTGGTGCCATCATTCTCCGTCCAACTGACAAACGCTTCATTTTCATCCATCGGGCCAACAGCAAGCTCACCTTTTAGAATATTTTCCACTTCATTGACATTCAAGAAGATAGCCCGATTGAATCCCAGTCCATCTTTTATTGTTACTGCTGTCAATGTAAGGAAAAGTATTTGTTGTAAGTCATCACTATTTCTTTGAATAATGTTTGCCAGTTCATAAATAGTGGTTGTTTCCCGTATCTCTTCTATACGTCGCTTGCTTTGTTCAGCCCGCTCTAAAATCAAAGAAACGTGATCAGCAAAATTACTCAATAAATTTTCATCCTTTTCGGTAAAGCCCTTCGGATCGAGGGAGTGAGTGTCTTGCATCTTATCCAAAACTTTTATAACTCCAATCACATCATTCCCAGTTTTTAAGGGAATGCCCAAAAAATGAGTACCGTATTGTCCTGGGAGGTCATATTTGAAAAGTACCTCCTTTTTTTCTTCGAGTTCATGGATGTTTTTTATGTTGATTGGTTTGGCAAGTTTCGCTACCATCCCCGTTAACCCTTCTCCGTGTCCGTAATTGGCTATATCTATTCCTCTTTTTAGATTCTCAGTAGAAGCTTTTAAAACATAGATTTCTTCATCACGGAAATCTGGGTTGACTTCTCCCAACCGCACAAGTTTATTCTTTTCAATGGGCCTGACCTTGAAAAAAATTGATCCCGTTTTAGCCTTAACTTGCTCGATGGCTGAATTTAAAATAATATCCAACACTTCCTGACTATTATCCATATGGCCAATCAGTTCTTCTGTAACCTTATTGAGCGCTCTCACGGTTTGCGCTCTTTCTTCGGACTCTGCGAAATATTGTTGGCTACTGATCGCATTGCCTAAACTATATGTGATATTCGTGAGAAGCTTTTCATCATCTATGGTATAACTTGTTCCTTCTGCTTTTTGTGATAGCTCAATTACGGCGATGCATCTATCCTTCATAATGACGGGAACGATCAAACATTGTGAGTATCCTGGATCTTTGCATTGTGATATGGCACAAAAAGTTTGGATTTTCTTTCTATTATTAAACCTCAATAATTTCTTTTCCTGAAAAACAAATCTTACTAAATCATTGATAGGATATGTAATGTTTTTTTCCTGATTCTCTTTACTGTTATCAGCCATGTAAGAGGCATTAAGCTCCAGCTCTTCCGATTCCTGTTGGGTATACACATTACAGAATTCACATCCTGTTACTTCCCCTATTTTTTTCACAAAACGTCTCAAAAATCCTTTGTCTCTGATATCCAGCTTGTTTAAAAACTGATTCAGATTGTTGGTGCCATGATCAATCGCCCTCTGCCTGATTGCTTTGAGGTGAGGAAAAATACGATGACAGATCAACCCCAGAAGATTCGATTGATCTTTGGAAAATGATGATTTTTTGGAGTTTGCGATAGTAATCGAACCGATCAGCTTTTTCTTTTCATTATAAATTCCCGAAGCGATTGCTGAGTGAATTTTTTCTTGAAAGAATTTATGGTAGATAATAGTGCTTTCCTCAGGAATGTCCGAAACCGTGCATTGCTCAAGACTTTGTTGTAAAATCTCGCACATCAGCATCAGCTTTTCCATACTTCCTTCTTTTTTAAGACTCCAATGATGGTTCTCATAAGCAACCAAGTCGAAGTTTACTGCTTTATCTGTCCCACTATTCGTGACTTCATGATTATCAAAAATAACTATGCTGCCTCGATCTCCCTTAAAAAACTCTACACACCCTTTTAACAAAAATTTAAGCGCGCTATTTAAACTTAATTCATTCCCCGCCTTAACAATCAACTCATTCACTATTCTGGTTTCGTCATAAGAAGCGATCGCAAAAGCGACGAGCCTGACAAAAATATCTATGATGTGCTGCTCCTGATCATCCACAACGTTTGGATTGTCTTGGAAAAGGTTAATCACGCCAAACAGTTTTTCTTGGTAACATAAAGGGATCAATGTTAAGACTAAATTCTCACCATTGATCTGGATTTCTATCAGTCTTTTAGAAGAATTAGCCTTAAAAGCACGGAGTTCTGTTTGCATGTTTAGATGTTGAGTCTCAATCTCTTCTGCTCTTCCTGAAGAAGATCGAAGTTTCATCTTTTTTTGTTCAAACAAATACAGGGAAGCTCCACAATAAAAGGGGCTGGCGTTCAGTTCTTTGACGGCAAAATTGAGAATCTCTTGCACTGTATAAACAGCATTTAACCAATGTGTGGCTTCGTTGGGCTTGGCAATCTGGAGGGTGCTTTCTCTCAATCGTTTAATCTGGAGGGATCTTTCAATATGATGCAAGATTTTACCTAATTGAATTGGCTCAACCAGGAAAGAAATGAAAGGAAAATTTAAATCCGATTTAGCCTGATTAACATCTTTTTCAGAAATAATCACCACCAAGGCCAAATCTGGTTGATTCTTTTTTAAAAGTTTCATGTCCTCATTTATCATTCGATAATCAATGAAAATCGTGTCAAACTTTTTGGAATGACCATCTAATAATTTGATCGCTTGTTTTTCATCATCACAAAACTCGATGTTGCACGCTATTTTAGGTCCATTTTTGTTAATTTCTTCCAGAATTTTCTTTGTTCGATGAATGATGAGTATAGTACATTTACTGAGTTCCATCGTACTTATATTTGATTTGATTGACATGACTCTCCTATCATTGAATTACCGTTTAAACGGGCAGTACTGTTATTTCAGTTTTCTAAAATACTGATTATAACGGATTTAAGGAAGGTCACCTGAAGCCTCCATAGGCTTCAGTTAAGGCCGCTTCTCCGCACTCTTAGTACAGGTATTCACAATAAAGTGTACAAATTCTTAATCTTGATCTTTTTCTTAATCTTAATCCCTCAATTTCCAGAGATTAAGAAAAAGATTAGGATTAAGAGTAAGACTGTCACAACAAGAATTTGAACACTTATTTCTGATTAGCAGTACTTAGCGGTAGAAATGCCAAGAGCGCAATTGTTGGCGACGGTTGTAATGAATTAATCCTATTTAAGTAACGCTGAAATCTAGAGTCTGATATTGATCAACCGATTTAATCCAGGTCAATTCTCTCTTCCCAAAAAGCGCGATAATCAGAAAAAATTCTGCACAAATAAGGAAATTCAAAAGTGATTTTTGTAATTATTTATCGAATGAGAGAAAAAATGTAAAGAAACAAATAGTTAGATAAACAGAAATTTTAGATTTTTTTCTTAGTAATAGAGTCTTAAAGATGGATTTTTTATGGAAAACCATTAGTATTTCTGCTTTTTGAGCGTAGCGATCCGTCTCAAAATACTCCGCAAGCCAGTGAAATTCTCTTCCTTGTGAAACTTCATCACAGACACCAGGTTTCCAAAATCGAGATCAACAAGCCTGAGTTCCTGCAAGGAGAAGGCTTGTTAATGGATAGCCCACAGGCAGTTTTCATCCCCCCGATAAGTCATTGATTCTCAATACATCTAAAAAAAGAAAAAATTTCTTAATTTAAGTTGACAGCCATCAAAGATATGTTACACTATGATCACATTAGCACTCACCAAAAAAGAGTGCTAATAAAAAATCTTACTCATTGCCCTCAATAATTTTGATACCTGAACTGATGGAGGTAACTATGTCAAGAAGAGAGCATCAACAAAATGAACAGGAGGATCCTCTCATATCCCAATCTTTATCCAATATTAAAAAAGATGAACAGAAAAGTTCTTCTGAGCCACAAAAAGAGCCACAAAAGAAGACCATCAACAAGAACCAATTTCGGTTTTCAGTGGGCTATTTCCTGCTGGCCCTGGCTGTCTTCTATATTTTTCAGATGATGACACACCCGACTCAAAGCACGATTGAATTCAGTGAATTCAAAAACAAAGTGATTGCGGGAGAGATCAAGCGGGTGGAGTTGAGGCAGGATATATACCGGGGATTCCTCTTCTCACGTCAGGACTTAGAAGGGCAGGAACCGGACTCCAGCCTAAAAGACGCTAACAGGAAGTCCGTGAAGATCTATCGTACATTGCCCGTTGAGGATTCTTCCTTCATTCCACTGCTGGATGAGCACGGAGTGGAGTATTATACGGTTCCTATCAGCATTGGTGCGATTTTGTTGAATGTTTTATTAACCTGGATTCTTCCGATTGGGGTGATGATTGGTCTCTGGTTTTTTCTCACTCGGAGAATTGGGCAAATGGGAGCCCTGCCTTTTGGTAAAAACCGTGCCCAGATTGTTGAAGAAGGCGAAATAGAAATCACCTTTGACGATGTAGCAGGTGCCGATGAAGCCAAAGAGGAACTGGAAGAAATCATTGATTTTCTAAAGAATCCTGAAAAGTACTTAGCCATTGGTGGCAAAATGCCAAAAGGAGTGCTCTTAGTCGGTCCTCCAGGAACGGGAAAGACTATGCTGGCCAAAGCGGTTGCGGGGGAAGCCCACGTTCCATTTTTTAAGTTGAGTGGAGCCGATTTTGTCGAGATGTTTGTTGGTGTGGGAGCCGCACGAGTACGTGATCTCTTCAAGCAAGCACGTGAAAAATCACCCTGTATCGTCTTTATCGATGAATTGGATGCTATCGGGAAAAGCCGCAGCAATGCAGCAATGGGAAACGATGAACGTGAACAGACCCTCAATCAGTTGCTCGTGGAAATGGACGGTTTCGGCACACAGGAAGGAGTGATCATCCTGGCAGCGACCAATCGCCCGCAAATTTTAGACCCTGCTCTTTTACGTCCAGGGCGCTTTGACCGTCAAGTATTGGTTGACCGTCCCGATTTGAAGGGGCGTGAAGCGATTTTAAAAGTCCATGCTCAGAAGATTGTTTTAGATAAAACGGTACAATTGGATCAAGTTGCTCAAGCAACCGCTGGTTTTGCGGGAGCAGATTTGGCCAATTTGATCAACGAAGCAGCGCTTTTGGCTGTGCGAGCAAAACGAGAGAAAGTCATGCAGCAGGATTTAGAAGAGGCTCTGGAAAAGGTCATTGCGGGATTACAAAAAAGAAGCCGTTTGATCAATCCTGAAGAGAAAAAACGAGTGGCTTATCATGAAACAGGTCATGCACTGGTTGCCGCTTTAACACCAAACGCTGATCCTGTGCGGAAAATATCCATTATTCCTCGTGGTGCAGGCGCTTTGGGTTATACGATGCAAGTCCCCACAGAAGACCGATTCCTCATGACTGAAGACGATCTACTGGGACGGATTGATGTCTTGCTTGGAGGGAGAGCTGCTGAAGAAATCATTTTTGGACAAATTTCCACAGGTGCGTCTGATGACCTATCGCGGGCTACTGGCATTGCCCGCCAAATGATCACTGATTATGGGATGAGTGAAAAATTCAGAAATACCGTACTCGGTAAGCGAGGAGCAGGATTTTTGGGTGAATCCGAAGGTCCTGCCATGAGAGAGTATTCTGAATCCACTCAGCAATACATTGATGAGCAGATTGCTGCCATTCTCAATGAGAGGTATACAAAAACTCTGGCTTTGTTAAAACAAAAACAAACACTCCTGGAGAGAATCACCAACAAACTCCTGGAGATTGAGACTTTGGATGCTAACGCGTTTCAGGCAATGTTGTCTGACAGTACTGAAACCGAAATACAAAATAATCAGTTGAATCCATTATTAAGCAGTGCTCAACTGAATTAACCTGACCTGGACAAACAGAATCCCATGAAAGTTGCTGTCTTTAGCACCAAATCTTATGATCAATTTTTTTTAAATGAGGCCAATCAAAGCCAACATGAACTGGTATTTTTTGAGCCTCATTTGAATGAAAAAACCGCTCTCTTGTCTCAAGGGTGTGAGGCTGTTTGTGTTTTTGTCAATGATGATCTTCAGGCATCTGTCCTGGAAATCTTGGCAGAACAACAAATCCAGGCGATTGCCCTCCGTTGTGCAGGATTCAACAATGTCGACCTGGAGGCAGCACAAAGGCTGGCCATCCAGGTGGCTCGGGTCCCTGCTTATTCCCCCTATGCCGTCGCAGAACACACAGTGGCCCTCATTTTAGGTTTAAATAGAAAAATTTATCGGTCTTTTTCCCGAGTCCGTGAAGGAAATTTTGCACTGGAGGGCTTATTGGGGTTTGACCTTCATGGACAAACCGCAGGGATTATTGGAACAGGAAAAATCGGACAAATTGTTGCTAAAATCCTGAACGGGTTTGGCTGTCAACTATTAGCGTACGATGTGGTTCCCAATGAAACCTGCCAACAATTGGGGTGCGAATATGTGGGACTGGATGAATTGTTTCAACGCTCTGATATCATCACACTCCATTGTCCACTCACACCAGAAACCCATCATCTGATCAATTCTCAGGCTTTTGAGCAAATGAAAGATGGTGTGATGCTCATCAACACCAGCCGAGGTGCTTTGATCGATGCCTCGGCAGCAGTGAAGGCACTCAAGACAGGAAAAATTGGTTATCTTGGGCTGGATGTCTATGAAGAAGAAGGCGATCTGTTTTTTGAAGACTTGTCAGGAAAGGTAATTCAAGATGATGTATTTGCTCGTTTACTCACGTTCCCCAATGTCGTCATCACCGGACATCAAGCATTCTTTACCGAAAATGCACTAAAAAATATCGCTGATACCACCATCGATAATTTAACTAGTATGGCACAAGGGAAATCCTGCCCTAACTTGGTTACTTTGAAACACACCAGGACTCCATAGGTGATTTGCTAAGTTCATCTTTACTTTGTCGTTAAATCTGAATAAATTGAAATCACACAAAGCAAATGCATTCTGATCGACCACTGCCTTGCCGTTTTTCTTGCAGATTTTCGTAATATGTTAAACATTCATCTTTCCTCTAAGAGTTCATGGTAACGATTAACTGGGAAACTCCACATGAATAGTCTACTGTTAAAAGAAGAACCCGTTCCTTTCATCGTAACTAACGAATTTAAGGATTGTCCAGTGCTCATCACATGTGAACATTCTGGCGGTGTCATACCTCAAAGATTCTCGCAATTAGGGCTCGATGATGAGCTATTTCAGCATTTAATGAAACTAGCCCCGCAAGGGGATAATTATGCAGGAGATCTTTCACGGAACCTCGCTTCGAAATTTGAAGCCCCGCTCATCGAGAGTACTTATCATAGGTTTATTGTGGATGTAAATCGCGGACGCTCTGAGCGGTTTTGGTTCGAATCAGCTGATGGGATTCCGCTGCCTATAAATAGAAATCTATCTGACGAGGATATCGAGCAACGCGCACAGGAGATCTGGGATCCATTTGATAGAAAAATGAGGGAAATGCTTGAAATGCACCGGCTTAAGCAGACGAATCCGCTCGTTATTTCCATTCACAGTTATCACAAAACATTGAAGCGGGACCATGAATACCTCCCTGATAGACCTTGGCATATTGGGATTTTGTGGAACGAGTTAACTGTCCCCAAAGGTTTGACCAAAAAGAATCAACAGTTGGGTGAGTTTTTCGCCCAGTACTTCGAGGAAAAAGATCGGTTTGTTGGACGTAACGAACCATATGATCTTCGAGGACTCAACCCATCGACGAACGAACCGTGGCAAACGACCGTTCATCGTCATTTCAGTCCACTTGGAATTCCATCGGTGGTAATGGAAATCAGAAATGACCAAATCTGCACCGCAGACTCCCGTGACTCCTGGGCCAACGATTTGCATGTGGCGATTCCACAAGCTTTGGAAATCCTCTCTGAGTCAGATTAATCTTGGTTAGCGACGGAGTTCTAATAGAAAATTCCTGTTTTCTTGTTCTCTTCTCTCAAAGTGTCATTTGTGAAACATCCCATTTTTCTGACCACCGATTGTGTTTAAGGCGCTTTTAGGAGCAGAGGAAAATAAGAATTTACTGACTGATACTGCCATCTAAAATTAACTTCGCTTTGTCCCCAAAAATCGTTATGGTGCAATGAAGAATTTTGTGGATACCACCATCCACCTTCCCTTGCTTAACTTTAAGATAACACCTAACCCTTATTGCTCTTAAACAATCCGAACTTTACAGTTCTCTTTGGAAAAGTTGTGACGAACTCCGGGGAGGCATAGACACTTCTCCGTACAAGGCTTATAGTATTCCAGAAAAGTTTTTTTCAAATAACGAAAATTTTCTCAAAACAGACGCCAATGAGGCGGTTTTGCAGTAGAATCAGGTTTTTCAAACAGGTTCTTAACCATTGATGTCAAACTTCAAAAAATCAAATACTGAGTATTCAGGTTCAAAAAGACATGCAAATAGTCATGAAACCAATGTACTTTCGAAATTTATTATACTTGATAATTTTTTTGATACTCTCTGGTTGTGGGCCACAATACTCAGGAAAAACGCCTCCAAAAGCAGTCAATGGAGTGTTAGATTTATCGGATTGGGATTTTGAAAAAGATGGACCTGTCAATTTAAAAGGTGAATGGGAATTTTATTGGGAAAAGCTCTATGAAGTCACAGCACCTGGATTAGGAAATGCAATTTCCTCTAACACAATGTTTTCAGTACCTGGAACTTGGAATAATTTTGAGCTATCAGATGGCCGTGTGCTGGGGAGTCATGGCTACGCTACACTCCGCTTGACGGTTCGGCTTCCCGAAATGGAAACAATTTCTAGTCCCCTGCGCCTTTATCTGCGTAGGGCCAGGTCCGCCTATGTGCTTCAGGCTTTTAATGGGCAGAACCAACCGCTGGCCAGGGCGATTCAAGGAGGGGTTGTCGGAAAAGATCGTGATTTTTATACTCCACAATTTAGAAGAAGCAGCACCACGATTCCTGCAGATCGCGAGTGGCAGTTGCTGTGGCAGATCAGCGATTTCGACTCTAGCAATGGAGGTCCAATCAACCCACCCCGTGTAGGACTGGATTCCTCCATTCTCTGGGAACAGGAACTGGAGCGTTCCATCCATTTTCTGAACTTAGGGATTTTGCTGGTCATGGGGATTTACCACTGGATAGTATTTAGCCTACGTCCTCAGGATCGTTCGCTCTTCTGGTTTGGGTGTTTCAGTTTTACCATGGCCTTTTATGGATTGATGCAGAAACATTATCTGCCTGCGGCGTTTCCTCAAAGCCATTTTTTTGAACTTTACCGGGATGTCACCTATCTCTGCATTTGCCTGGGCTTGATGACCTTTTGTTTGTTTCTTCGTTGTGTTTTTCCCGGCCAAGCTCGCGGGAGGTGGTTTCACGGATTCATTGCAGCATACCTGATCATGGGACTCTTTGTGGTCATGTCCCCTTTTCATGTAATTACCCAAATCTCTAATGGTCTCTACCTACTCATCCTAACATCGTTGGGATGGTGTCTGTGGTTGTTGATAAAGGCCATGAGGGAAAATCGGCTCCTGTCCCTCGTGATGTTGGGAGGATTTCTGTTACTATCTCTAACCATCATCAATGATATTTTACACGCTGCCGTTATCATTCGTACCACTTACCTTTCCGAATATGGATTCTCTCTTTTTATTCTCTCTCAGGCCATCATTATCGCAATTCAGAATCAATGGGTTCATCGGGACAAACAACAGGCTCAAATGGATAAACTCCAAGCAGAATTAGCTCAAAAGCAAGCTGATTTCGCCAATCAAGCTAAAAGCGAGTTTTTGGCTAATATGAGCCATGAGTTACGAACTCCCCTCAATGCGATTATTGGGTTTTCTCAAATTGTTTCTCACAGCCATCTTCTGAGCAAAGAAGACCAAGAAAATCTCCGGATCATCAATCGAAGCGGTGACCATTTATTGAGCATGATCAACGACATTCTCGATATGTCTAAAATTGAAGCAGGGAGGATCACCCTCAATGAGACAGTTTTTGATCTGTATTGTTTGATGGATGATGTCAGAGATATCTGTAAAATTCGATTTGAGAACAAAGGTTTGTTCATGCGATTTGAGAGAGATCCCGATGTACCGCGTTACATACGAACGGATGAAACCAGATTGCGCCAACTGCTCATCAATTTGCTTAACAATGCTGCTAAATTTACCAATAAAGGGGGAGTCACTGTACGTCTGAAAGGCCGCACCAATCCAGTGAATGAATCCAATGATACAGCGTGCCTTCGATTTGAGGTGGAAGATACGGGTCCGGGCATTAGACCAGAAGATATTGATCGAATTTTTAATCCATTTGTGCAAGACAAAACAGGTTTAGAGTCCAGTGAGGGGACAGGTTTAGGATTGCCAATCAGTCGAAAGTTTGCTCAATTAATGAAGGGTGATATTACCGTTGAAAGTCATGTTGGAAAGGGATCACTCTTTAAAATCGATATCCAGGTCAGTAGGAGAGACCACCATGAAAGTCAGGAGCAAAAATTTCATCGAAAGGTTATTGCTCTCAAACCAGTTCATCAAAATGATAAATCTTTGGATGGTCAGCCCTTTTCTTACAGAGTTCTGATTGTTGATGATGTTTCAACCAACCGACTGGTACTTACCAAATTACTATCCCCTGTAGGCTTTGAAATCAGAGAAGCGAGTAATGGTCAAGAAGCTATTGAGGCTTGGAAGGACTGGCAGGAGGAAGGCCATCCCCCTGATTTAATCTGGATGGATATCTATATGCCTGTGTTAGATGGCCAGCAAGCAACCAAAGAAATCAAACAAATGGCCAAACAACAAGGATGTAACACAGTTATTATTGCAATTTCTGCTTCTACACTCAACAAGAACGTTGAGGCTATTATTTCAGAAGGGTGTGATGATTTTGTAAGTAAGCCATTTACAGAATCGGAAATTTTCGAAAAGATGAGTAAACACCTGGGAATTAGTTACCTTTACGAAGAATTGGACAAAACTAACGAATCCGATTCAAGCAAAAAGAATGAAGAAATTTTGGAGATGATTCGGAATCTCCCTTTGAATTGGAAACGTGCCATGAAACAAGCGATAGAAGAGATCAACCCAAATCAAATAAGTATTCTGCTTGAGCAGATTCGTGAACAAGATGAAAAACTGACAGATGCGATTCAAATGAAAATCGATCAATTTGAATATAATAAAATTCTTGAGATAATTCAAAAAGATATTGATCACTCAAGCAACGAATAAAAGGAT
>JANQHV010000587.1 GCA_028282505.1 SAR324 cluster bacterium
TGCAAGGCAAGGGTATTGTCTCCTTTCCAGCAACAGGAGGAAAAAATTTAATCAACACGTTACTGGACAACCCTTTAAAAGTAAAAGAAGCCATTGAGTTCGATGTCTCTGAAAGAGAAGTCATTGCAGAGGTGGGCAACTTGATCATCAATGCCGTTGGTGGCACCATCAGTGACATGGCCAATGTGGAAATTCAATGCAGCCTCCCTGAAGTTGGCTTGAGTGATCAATTGATCAAACTGGATAATGAACCATTGGACAACATTTATTGTGTGGGTCAGGGCTCGTTCACTGTACAGGGAATCAACGTTGAAGGCACAATCATCTTCATTTACAGCTACGAGAACATTGAAATGCTCATCCAGCAGCTCAGTCCCCAAAAATCAGACAAAGTGATCAAGGTCTTGATCGTGGATGACTCTTTATTGATCCGGCAAACCATCAAACGGCATTTTAAAGCCATCCCCGATTTAGATCTGGTTATCATGGAAGCCACTACCGGAAAAGAGGGCATTGCTGTTTTTGAGCACCAAACTCCAGATATCCTCATTACGGATTTACTCATGCCGCATATGGGAGGAGAGGAACTGCTGAAAGAACTCCAACATATCGAACACCAAAGCTTCATTGTTATTTTATCTTCCAATTTCCAAAAACCTGTACAAGAGAGAGTCAAAAAACTGGGTGCCAGTTTATTCATTGAGAAACCAATCACTCCTGAAAAGCTCTCTTATCTCTTGACACAATATCAAGAAAGCAAGTAGCCACAATGGACTCTAGACCCCATCAAAGTTCCAACTTTGCTCATTTTTTTGGAAATTTGGGCATTGGTATTGTTGTTGTTGACCAAAATCTGATGGTGCGTTACATCAACCAGTGGGTCCTGAAACGTCTCCCCCCGCATTCAGACAAAATACAACTGCTGCAAGATTTTTATGACGATCAGTCGTTTATCTTCATCAAAAAAACGATTTTGGACACCATCCATTACAAATCCGTGAAAACCATTTCACAGATTTTACATTCCTGGATATTTCCACTGCCCGATAATCGTTTTCCCGACAATCTAATGCGCCAGGGAGGTTTGATTTCTCCTTTTGTTGATACTTCCGGTGACACCTATGCGGTCCTGCAAATCCGTGATGACTCTGACAAAGTCCTGCACATTCAAAAACTGAGAGAGGCCAATCGGGATCTGGAAAAACAAATTACCGTCCGTCAACAAACAGAGCATGAACTCAAAGAGGCCAAACAGGCCGCCGAACAAGCCAATCAGGCCAAATCCATTTTTCTGGCCAACATGAGTCATGAAATCCGCACCCCGATGAATGCGATTCTGGGATTTACCGAAATTCTCGAACAATTGATCCAGGAAGAGCAATACAAGCATTACCTTTCCCTGATTTCAACAAGTGGAAAATCACTCTTGACCTTGATCAACGACATCCTCGACCTGTCCAAAATCGAAGCAGGCAAACTCAACCTGGAATATCGGCACACCTCGCCTTTGTCCCTCTTCGAAGAGGTCAAGCAGATGTTCATGCACAATGCCAGCGAGAAAGAGTTGACCTTGTCCTTAACCATCAATCAGGAAATTCCTGATGTTTTATACATCGATGAAATCCGCATCAGGCAAATTTTGATTAATTTGGTGGGCAATGCTGTCAAATTCACGGAGCATGGTCACATCAAAATAGGGGTAGGTGGGGAATACACAGATGCTGAGCACAATCACTTCAACCTGTCCTTTTTTGTGGAAGATTCGGGCATTGGCATCGCAGATGTGTACCAGGATGCCATCTTTGAAGCATTTGAACAAAAGGTTGGCAAACATCTGGCAAAATACGGAGGAACGGGCTTGGGCCTGGCCATTTGCAAACGAATCATCGATTTAATGGATGGTGAGATCTGTGTGTCCAGCGAAGTGGGAATGGGCAGCCGTTTTGACGTGCTGCTCAAAAAGATTCAGGTCTCTTCTCCTGATGAATTGCCCCCAATGCCTCAACCTTTTAATGCGGATTCGATAGAGTTTGCCCCTGCCACTGTGCTCATTGTCGATGACATTGCCATCAACCGGGACTTAATTGCCGCACATTTGCAAAAGTATTCCTTCACATTACTGGAAGCCGCAAGTGGCGAAGAAGCCATTGAAATGGCCATAAAGCATCAACCAGACTTGATCCTCATGGATATCAAAATGGATGGGATGGATGGCGTGGCAGCCACTAAACTCATCAAAAACGACAAAAAGATTCAATTCATCCCGGTGATTGCCATGACCGCCATTGCCATCAAAGAGGAGGTCAAACACATCTTATTGTACTGCGATTCTTATCTGAAAAAACCCATTCAACGTGTAGACTTGATTTCCAGGCTGGCTTCCTTCTTGCCCCATTCTGAAAAATCGGAACCATTGGATCAACTATCAGAACAAGAACCGTTGCCCGGCACTCCCCCTTTATCCGCAGAAACCCTCAAGGGGTTACCCCAATTGATCCATCAACTCGAAGGGGAAGCCACCGAAAAATGGCAACATATTTCTGATGCGGCTTCCATTGATGAAATTTCTGAGTTTGCCAGCTACATCCATGTCTTGGGCAATCAATATCAGGTTTCGTCCTTGACCGCCTGGGGAGACCGCCTGGCCCAATCTGCCAAAATCTTCAACCTGAGCGAAATCGAACACACCCTCCAGGGATTTCCTGAACTGACCGACGATTTAAAAAAGTTGTGTGAATAATCTAACGACCCAATCTCTTTTTGAGTTTTTCCTGAAATTCAGACACTTTTTCAACATTTCCCAATTGGCGATGCACCCGAATCATGTTTTGGTAACTGATCCGTAAATCATTCTGAGCCTGAGCACTGGAGGTATCCTGGGCTAGTTCCTTAAAAATTTCCAGCGAATTCTGATAAAACTCCAAGGCTTGAGCGCCTTGACCTAGTCGTAAATGGGTGTTCCCCAGTCGGTTATAGCTGGCTGACAAATCACGTTGGGCCTGAGCATTAGAAGTATCCTTGGCCAATTCAATACGAATTTTCAGGGAATTCTGATAAAATTCCAAAGCTTGAGTTATCTGTTTTAGTCGCAAATAGACATCCCCCAGCTTCTCATAGCTGACTGATAAATCCCGTTGTGCCTGGGCATTGGAAATGTCCTTGGCCAATTCAATACGAATTTCCAGAGAATTCTGATAGAACTCCAGGGCTTGAGTTATCTGTTTTAGTCGCAAATAGACATCCCCCAGCTTCTCATAGCTGACTGACAAATTGCGTTGGACTAGGGCATTGGAGGTATCCTGAGCCGATTCCTTAACAATTTCCAGGGAAGTCTGATAGAACTCCAGGGCCTGAGCGGTTTTACCTAACTCCATATAGACGTTACCTAGACTATCATAGCTGACTAACAAATCGTGTTGGGCGTGGGCATTGGAAATGTCCTTAGCCAGTTCAATACGAATTTCCAGGGAAGTCTGATAAAACTTCAGAGCTTGATCGGTCTGTCCTAGTTTCAAATAGACATTCCCCAGCTTTCCATAGCTGATCGACAAATCACGTGAAGCCTGAGCATTGGAAGTGTCTTGGACCAATTGCTGGGATATTTTCAGGAAATTCTGATAGGCTGCTAAGGCTTTTCGGGTGTTGCCCAAAAGCATCCACTGGTTTCCCATTTTTTCATAATTAGAGCCTTTCTCTCGCAATGCCCTTTGGGTATCGGGTTCCAGGGCTAAAATACGTTCCAGCAGTTGGTCGTTTTTTTCCAGTATTCCGGTCACAATAGGAATTGCGCCGGGGAGATTGATGAATCGTTCAGGTACGTCATAGATCAACTGCACGATGGCAGCCAAGGCCAAATCCTTTTGCTGTGCTGTTTGCTCTTGCAACTGCTCCGCTCTCTGCCACTGCACATAACTGAATCCGCCAAATCCGCCAATAAGCATAAAAAAAGCCGCTGTCACCACTATGATTAATTGACGTCGCTTTTGTTGGGTATGAGTTTGATGCTTGCGGGAAGCTTGAATAAATTTGCGGTCAACAGAAGTGAAATGTTCTTCATGTTTGGTTTGCCAGTCTTCTGCATCCGTCAATGGTTTGCCCCGGAGGAAAAAGTCCGGGTTGGTTGGGTCGTTTTCCCATTGACGCAAGGCAATTTTGAAGTGTTCCTGCCAGACCCGGAAATTCCGGTGGCGTTCCATCCAGTCTTGCAGGCGTTCCCACTCCCGAATCAGGGATTCATGAACCATTTCCACCGTTTCTTCTCCACTTTCCCGGTCTTTGCCAGTAACCACCAAGCGTTCATTAGCCAATTGAGCAACCATCGGCCAATGGGCTTCTCCCACTTCTTGACGAGTGGCCAGACGGCGCGTGTCTTCCGTACCTTCACCAGGACGGACCAATTGGATGAACACCTTTTGCACCGTTTGTTGATCCGGCTCACGCAATTTGCTGTAAATCGTTTCTGCATGTTGGGCAATGGCTTTTTCCACTCCACCGATGGTTTCGTAAGCGGCCAGAGTCATTTGTTGGTCTCGTTGCTGATCCCACAAGAGCGTGAGGGCAAATTCGAGCAAGGGGAGTTTGCCAGGCTCACGGCTCAGCGCATTGAGGATACGTTGGGCCAACCCTGTCTCCAGACTCACTCCCAGGCGTTTAGCCGGTTCTTCAATCACCTGTTGCAATTCTTTGGGATTCATCGGGCCTAATTTCACATCATGGTGTTGCAAGGCATCGGCAAACGGACGGTATTGCAAGGCGTGTCCTAAAAAATCAGCCCTCAGGGTCAGCACCAGGGTGCAGTTCAGTTGTCCCTGGGACTGCAACTGACTCAAGGCAAGCAACCGATCCAGGAATTTCTCCCGGTCTTCTGGCTGTTCACAAAGGGTATACAATTCTTCAAACTGATCCACGATCAAGAGCAGGTGTTCTGCATCAGGGGTGTGCTCAATCAGGGTGCGAAGCAAATCGGGCAATTCCGTCTCGTCATTCTTGATCTTCTGGACATGTTCTTTGATCCTGCCCGGACGTTCGATTACCCTCTGCTGAGGTTCGAGGTGGGAAAACAGGGCTTCCAGTAAAGAAAAAAATGGGCGGGATTTTGGACGAAAAGAGAGCACAGCCCACCCCTTTTCTCGTCGCAACCGAGGCACGAGCCCCGCAA
>JANQHV010000595.1 GCA_028282505.1 SAR324 cluster bacterium
CCCACGTAGTTCGACTACGCAGACGATCCATCGCCTTATCGACGGACCGCTTGAAAATCGAAAAAAATCCTGCGCAAATTCGTGTAAGTTATTTCTGTCGCCTTCCCTATCAATTTTAGCCTGTATTGGATAAAACTGTTAAAATGAAGTAAAACCTAGCAATCGGGGATATAGAGGAAGGTCGCAGAATCCACTTTTTCTACAACCTCGTTAAGAAAATATTAGGGACATGCCCTCGTATTTCCTAATGTTGAATAATCTGGCTCAAGAATAACTTGGTGCGGTCGGATTGAGGATTGTTAAAAAATTCATTTGGTTCATTCTGCTCCACAATCTGCCCGAAATCCATAAAAATCACCCGATCAGCCACCTTTTTGGCAAATCCCATTTCATGGGTCACACAAAGCATGGTCATTCCTTCTTCTGCCAGTTGCACCATCACGTCCAAAACCTCTGAAATCATTTCAGGGTCCAATGCTGAAGTGGGCTCATCAAAAAGCATCACATTGGGGCTCATACAAAGGCTCCGGGCAATGGCAACCCGTTGTTGCTGTCCCCCAGAAAGCTGTCCGGGATACTTCTTGGCCTGTTCTGGAATCTTGACTCGCGTCAAATATTTCATGGCAATTTCTTCGGCATCCTTCCTGGGCATTTTACGAACCCAAACGGGAGCCAGTGCCAAATTCTCAAGAACCGTTAAATGGGGAAACAAGTTGAAATGCTGAAACACCATCCCCACTTCTGTCCTAATTTTTTCAATATGCTTCACATCATTGGTCAATTCGATACCATCCACAATGATTTGTCCCTTCTGGTGTTCTTCCAGACGATTGATACAGCGAATCATGGTGGACTTACCAGAACCTGAAGGCCCACAAATGACGATGCGCTCTCCTTTTTTTACAAAAAGGTTGATGTCCTTCAGTACATGGAACTGGCCATACCATTTATGCATTTCCCGAATAGCGATGATGTATTCTTCTTTATTAGTGGTTGCTTCTGTCATTTTTTCTTTTTATAAAATTATCGTTTATGTCCTGTATGCAGTTTCTTTTCTAAATTCTGGCTATAATGCGACATGAAAAAACAAAAGATCCAAAACATAACAGCCGCAAACACATAGCCTTCTGTATCAAAGCCAATCCATTCCGAATCACGTCCTGCGACTTGCAAGATATGCAGCATCTCAATCAATCCCACAATATAAACCAGTGTTGTGTCTTTAAAGAGCGCAATAAAGGTATTGACAATGCCTGGAATCACGATTTTTAGGGCCTGGGGCAAGATAATCAATCCCATTTTCTTCCAGTAACTCAAACCCAGGGCATCTGCTGCTTCATATTGTCCTTTGGGAATTGCCTGCAATCCACCTCTGACAACTTCAGCCATATAGGCCGATTGGAACAGGACAATTCCAATAAAACAGCGCATCAATTTATCAAATTCTGTTCCTTCTGGCAGGAAAAGTGGCAACATCACAGAAGCCATGAATAATACGGTAATCAACGGCACACCCCGCCAGAATTCAATGTATACTATCGAACAAGTCCGGACAATGGGCATCTGGGAACGGCGACCCAACGCCAGGACAGTACCAATCGGTAAAGAGGCAACTATGCCTACCCAGGAGAGAATCAAAGTCAACATCAATCCACCCCACCGATCTGTTTCTACTACTTCCAAACCAAAAATACCTCCGTGAATCAGTATGCCCGCAATGATGGGAAAACCGATCAAAGTGAATGCTCCAATCCACTGTTTATACTTCACCCCTTTGAGCAGCAAGGCTGTCAGCAGTCCAATCAGGAGAATCGCTACAACATTCGGTCTCCATTGCAACTCAGGAGGATAAAATCCATAAATGATTTGATTGAACCGTACTGAAATAAACACCCAACAGGCACCAATGCCGTAACGAGGCTGCCCGTCCGCTGTTTCACAAGCCGCTCTCGTTGTCCCCGTCCAACTGGCTTCAAAAATAGCCCACTGGAGTACCCAGGGAAGCGAGAGGTAGAGCAGATATACAGAAACAATCGTCAAAAAGGTATTGAAGGGGCTGGAAAATAAATTATCCCTGAGCCATTTCACCCAACCTGTTTGAAACTTTGGAGGAGGGAGGTCTGGATGTGGTTTGAAATCCGCTGCGCTCATAATTACCTTTCGACCAATGCTATTTTCTTGTTATACCAGTTCATAAACACAGAAATCGTCAAACTGAGACTGAGGTACACAGCCATAGTCATCCCAATGATTTCTACAGCTTGCCCCGTTTGATTGAGGGTTGTTCCCGCAAAGACCGCAACCAAATCCGGATAACCAATGGCAGTCGCCAATGACGAGTTTTTCGTCAAGTTCAGATACTGGCTGGTCAATGGAGGAATAATGACCCGTAACGCCTGTGGCATAATGATCAGTCGGATGGTTAAACCTTGTCTCAGGCCTAAGGCATGAGCGGCTTCGGATTGCCCATGATCAACCGCTTGAATGCCAGCTCTGACGGTTTCTGCAATGAAGGTCCCCGTATACACCGTCAAGGCAATCAATAAGGCCATCAATTCTGGAATCATGGAGGCCCCACCCCTGAAATTAAATCCTTTTAAGGCAGGCATGCTCCAGGATAAGGGACTTCCTGCTATAAAAAAGACGAGTCCCGGTACAAAAATCAAAATTCCCAATGAAACATAAAATGTTGGAAATTGCTCTCCTGTGGCTTCCTGTTGCCTTTTGGCCCACTTGGTAAGCAAATAAACCGCAATGATCGATACCAGTAAAGCACCTAGCACAATACCAAAACCCTCTTCAAAAACAGGAGCAGGGATATAAAACCCACGATTATTCAAAAATAACCAATCTCCAACAGCAAGGCTTTTTCTGGCACTGGGGAGCTTGACCACAATAGAATACCAAAACAGAATTTGAATCAACAAAGGGATGTTGCGGAAAATTTCAACATAATATTTGGCCACCTGCGCCACAATCCAGTTGGGAGATAACCTCGCAATCCCCATGATGAAGCCTAACAGTGTGGCAAATACAATTCCCAGTCCACTGACCAGAATTGTATTTAACAATCCTACAACAAATGTTCTTCCATAACTGAACGATTCGTCATACTCAATCAAACTGAATAAAATACCAAATCCTGCTTCAGAACTCAGGAACTCAAAACCTGTTTTGATGTTCCTTTTTTCCATATTATAGAGGGTGTTGTTGAAGATAAAGTAACCAAAGGCAATCACTGCTGCAATGAGCAGAGTCTGGTAAATATACCCCCGGATAATGGGGTCACGATGCCAGGGAGGTTTGGTGGATGGAGGTGTGTTACTATTCTCAACCATGACTTCTATTTAGAAAAATTTCTATAATTTGATATTCTACGTGACTATAGTGCCGTGAGTTAGTTTTTGTTTGGTATCCTCTTTGCCCATGAGACAATCTCCCGAAAACTGTCATGCTGAGCGTAGTCGAAGCATCTTAGAGACCCTTCGACTACGCTCAGGGTGACATGGAATTCAATGTGCCAAACAAAACCAAAATCTCACTACTATATATAACTATCAAAAACGGGCAAAAAAAAAGCATATCCAGCCTAAACCAGATATGCTTTTTTATGAAGTGAAAATTATCTCATTGGTGGTGCATACTGAATTCCACCTTTGGTCCACAATTGGTTCAATCCTCTGGCAATCTTCAAGGGAGAACTCATTCCTACATTTCTTTCGAAGGCTTCTCCGTAGTTGCCGACCTGCTTGACAATCTGGTAGGCCCAGTCAGCCCCCAACTGCAAATTAGCACCAACTTTTCCAGAAGTGCCTAATAATCTTTGAATACCAGGATCTGTGGATTTTTTCATATTATCGATGTTCTGAGAAGTCACTCCTTTTTCTTCAGCAATCACCAGGGCAAACATAGACCACTTGACAATATTAAACCAAACATCATCCCCTTGACGAACAACAGGCCCCAGTGGCTCTTTTGAAATCACTTCTGGCAATACCATAGCAGAACCTGGATCTTTCAATTGTATTCTCAATGCATACAATTGCGACTGATCACTGGTCAATACGTCACAACGCCCTGCCTCAAACCCTTTTACCGTTTGATCGGAAGTATCATACGTAATGGCTTTGTACTGCATTTTGTTGGCACGAAAATAATCGGCCAGGTTCAACTCTGTCGTCGTTCCTGCTTGAATACAGACCGAAGCACCATCCAATTCCAGGGCACTTTTAACCCCCAGCTCCTTTTTCACCAAAAATCCTTGTCCGTCATAATAGTTTACCCCAGCGAAATTAAGCCCCAGCGAACTATCACGAGTCACGGTCCAGGTTGTATTCCTGGAAAGCATGTCGATTTCTCCTGATTGAAGCGCCGTAAATCGTTCTTTTGCTGTTAAAGGCACATATTTTACTTTACTGGCATCACCGAGCACCGCTGCTGCCACTGCACGACACACATCAACATCCAATCCCTTCCACATACCCGATGCATCGGGTGCAGAAAAACCAGGCAATCCAGTGGAAACGCCACATTTTACACTACCATTACCTTTTACGTCATCCAGTGTACCAGCAAAAGCACTCACACTGATTGAAACCGTAAAAGCCGTTGCTAACAACATTTTTACAAACTTCATATCTCTCCTCTTGATTTGGACCATTTCGGTCAATTGGTTCAATTTGGCAATTCTTTACTCAAAAACTGCCATTTCAAAAAAGCGATTTATCTTCAAATCACTTTTTGTTCAATACAACTATCCTTAACTAAAAATGAATCATTAGTCAGGACTTGAATCTTATATATACTTCTATTCGGTATAATCAACCTTCTACCCGTTTGTCAATCTATTTTTTTCTGATTATTATGAGCTAAAAAAGTCTGAAATTAAAAAAATAAATCTGTCCCCTTTTGTAAATTGGTGACAATCAATGTAAATCCCATCCCCCCGACAATCAAAAGGACAACATTTCGGAAGATCTTTTCTGGGATGCGTTTAGAAATTTTGATGCCAACCAATGTTCCTAATAACAAAGCTGGCAAATAAATGATGGAATCCATCAAGATTTTTTGATGAATCAGATTGGAGTATGCAAAATACAGAATAGTGAAACAGTTCGATATAAAAAAATATCCAAGCAAGTTGGCACGAAATATTTCTTTTTCTAAATTGATATGGGCAAATAACAAAATGACTGGTGGACCATTCAAGGCAATGCTGCCATTCATGATGCCACTCAACAATCCAACCGGAAAAAAACTGGTGAGGGTTTGCTTGCCAGAAGACCGTTTCCAGCCTATTTTCAAGAGATAAGCCAAAATTACAATCAGGAGGCCAACTGCCAATTTGAATAAGGTTGCATTGACTTCCTGCAACAAATATACACCAAAAGGCACTCCTAAAACCCCACTGATTGATAGCAACAAAACGGTTTTCCTCTGTAAGATCCTATGACAATCATAGAGGGCCACTCCATTCAAAACCAGGCTCAACATCACAACAATGGGAGTTACATTTTCCTGAGGTAGAAGCAGCAACAAGGTTGGAACAATGATTAAGGCAAATCCAAAACCAACACTTCCTTGCACCAGGCTACCTACAAAAATCACGATGGAGCCTACGATTATATGAAGCATCAAGAGATAGACGGAGAGGAGATACACTCCCTGCCTGAAAGCAGGGAGCAAAAGGTGGAAAATGGCGGGATTCATCAATCCAGCCAACTGGAGAAGGTTTAAGACAATGAGCCGACGATAGCGTTCAGGCTTTCCCGTGCATCTCCAAACAGCATCCGGGTATTGTCTTTATAATAGAGCGGATTATCAATACCAGAATACCCAGCTGCCATACTGCGTTTCATGACAATGGTTGTGCTGGCTTTCCAGGTCTCCAGGACAGGCATTCCATAGATTGGGCTGGATGGATCATCCAGGGCACAGGGATTGACAATATCATTGGCACCAATCACCAGCACCACGTCAGTATTGGGAAAGTCCTCATTGATTTCCTCCATCTCCAGGACAATGTCATATGGCAAATTGGCTTCTGCCAACAGGACATTCATATGGCCTGGTAAACGTCCTGCGACGGGGTGGATGGCAAAACGTACTTCAACATCCTGTTTCCTCAGATTTTCTACCAGATCTCTCACAATGTGCTGTGCCTGGGCGACCGCCATGCCATAACCAGGAATGATGATCACACTTCTGGCCATGCTCAGCATTTCTGCGGTATCGTCAGCAAAAACCTGGGTGACCGTTCCTGTTTCACCAGAACTCGAAGCAACAACCGTTCCTTCTTCTACGCCAAACCCACCAGCAATCACACTGATGAACGAACGATTCATGGCCCGGCACATGATATAGCTCAAAATAGCACCACTGCTACCAACCAATGCGCCAGTCACAATCAACAAGTCATTGGAAAGCATAAAACCCGCAGCTGCCGCAGCCCAACCTGAATAACTGTTCAGCATGGAAACCACCACCGGCATATCGGCCCCTCCAATGGCCATCACCAATAAAACCCCCAGTACAAATGAGATCAGGGTGATCAGTAATAACGATGTCAAACTGGTTCCTGGGGAGCCTCCCAAAAAAAGGCCAGACAATATCACACAGGCACCAATCATTCCCGCATTCAATTTATGTCGCATCGGATACATCAACGGAGCACTACGGATCACACCCTGCAATTTTCCAAAAGCAACAATAGAACCCGTGAAGGTAACCCCACCAATGAAAACGCCTAAAACAATTTCGATCTCATGAATGATCAATTCCGCACCCTGCATGGGATTTGGCGCTAAATGACTGGCAATTCCGACAAGAACAGCAGCCAAACCGACAAAACTGTGTAACATGGCAACAAGCTGTGGCATTGCAGTCATCACCACCTTTGAGGCAACAAAGGCACCAATACCTCCCCCAACCAGCATGAGAAAAATGAGCCATACATAAGAGCCCACGTCAGGATGGAACATGGTTGCACCAATTGCAATGGCCATCCCAATGATCCCATACTGATTTCCACGACGGGCTGATTCTTGAGCAGAAAGTCCACCCAGGCTTAAAATAAAAAAAGCACTGGCAATAATATAAGCAATTGTAATCACACCACTTGGCATAAATTCTCCTTTTTTCTTTGAATGTGAGGAAGTACTGGTTATTTATGAAACATTTTTAACATACGCTGGGTCACTAAAAAGCCCCCCACAACATTGATGGTGGCGATCAGGATCGCAATGGCGGCCAGCCACGAATTTTCTCCGGCAATATGAAGCATACCGCCTATCACAATGATCCCACTAATCGCGTTGGTCACACTCATCAACGGGGTATGTAAAGAAGGTGTAACGTTCCAAATGACCAGCCATCCCACAAAACAAGCGATGACAAAGACTGTAAAATGAGAGAGGAAGCTGGGAGAGGCAACACTGCCCAATCCTCCTAACAAAAGCACCCCAGCCACCATCCATAGTCTCTTGTCTGAGAGCAAAGAAGCTTTGCTGGGAGCAGCAGGTTCAACAGCAGGAGCCGCTTCTGGTTCTTTAGCAGGTTCTGGTTTGGGTGGAGCTGCTACCACTTTTGGTTTGGGAGGAGGCCAGGTGATTTCTCCTTCATGCAGCACAATCGTGCCACGAATGATTTCATCCTCCATATTCACATTGTAATTTTCTGCGCCACCTAAGAGTTTGATCAATTCCAACAAATTGGTACTGTACAATTGACTGGATTGTGTTGGCAAACGACTAGGAAGGTCGGTCAATCCCACCACAGTCACACCTTCAAAGGTGGTCACCTCACCTGGTTTTGTGGCTTCACAGTTTCCTCCCTGTTCCGCAGCCAAATCAATAACAACCGAACCCTCTTTCATATTTTTGACCATCTCCTTAGTAATCAGAATCGGAGCTTTCTTGCCAGGAATCAAAGCCGTCGTCACAATGATATCCACCTCTTTGGCCTGTTCCATGAACAAGGCCATTTCTGCTTCAATGAATTCTTTACTCATGACCTTGGCATAGCCACCTTCCCCGGTACCATCTTCCTCAAAGTCGAGCATCAGGAACTTGGCGCCCATACTTTCAACCTGCTCTTTGACTTCGGGACGGGTATCAAAAGACCGCACAACAGCACCCATGTTTTGCGCCGTACCAATCGCAGAAAGTCCGGCAACACCGGCACCAATCACCAGAACATGAGCAGGAGGGATTTTACCGGCAGCAGTAATCTGTCCTGTGAAGAAACGACCAAAGTGGTTGGATGCTTCGACCATGGCACGATATCCCGCTACATTTGCCATTGAGCTTAAGACGTCCATGGATTGAGCACGCGAAATACGAGGAATTGCATCCATCGCAAACACACTCGCTTTCCGCTCTGCCAATTTTTCCAATAACTCTTGATTTTGAGCAGGCCAAATCAAACTGATCAAAGTGCCCCCTTCCTTCAAAAGCTCGATTTCATTCTTTTTCAGCTTGGGATGCTTTTCTGGTGCACGCACCTTCATCACAATGTCTGAATCACTCCAAATCGATTTTACATCAGAAACGATAGTCGCACCTACTTCTTCATATGCTTCATCTGTAAATTTAGCAGCAATCCCTGCCCCTGATTCAATCAAGACATCAAATCCTAGCTTTTTTAATTTAACTACTGTACCAGGAACAGCAGCCACACGACGTTCTTCAGGATGAACTTCCTTAGGAATACCAATTTTCATATATCCATCTCCTTTCTGATTTATGAGCTCTCCACTACAACAATACTCCTAGCTATTTTTTAACTTATTCAAATTATAAGCTTTTGTCATCTCAATGAGGATGGTCGTTCTTGGGGGCGCTACCAGAGGCCATCAACCAGCAAAACAGACATGCAGGCCTTGCAGGCTTTGGGATGATACGAAACACTGATCGTATTGTTGTTAAAGCGGAATGACAAATTTACATGGTTCGAAACTGATTTATTCTGAGATAACTTTCGATAAACTCAGCCATTTTTTCAGGCGAATGTTGTTCATTATTGATAATTAAATGGTAAAGATGTGGATCACTCAACGATTTTGTATCTGTGAAACGACGCACAAAATCATCTCGGAGCTTTTGTTCTTTCTCAACAAATTTCTTTGCCTCGCTCTCATCAATGTTATGATCCCTCATCACTCTAGCAATGCGAAAATCCATAGATGCCACCAATCGGATATTAACACAGTGTATCAGATCCTGGGTCAAACTCGCTCCTCCCCGTCCAACAATAATCGAGTTGCCCGTCCTGGCAAAATAAAGAACCGCTTTGCGTATGTATTGAAATGCATCAAATTGGTCCAGGTTATAAGAATCCTTAAATATGGAAATCATGGTTTGAAAAATGAAATGAGTATTTCCCACATGATCCAATTCTGCTGAGCCAATTCCTGCTCGGTCTGCTATTTTTTCTAATAACCTCTTGTCCAAAATGATCCACTTTTCCTGTTTTCCTTTATAAAAATTGAGGCGCTTGCGCAACGCTTCTGCCAATGGAAGTGCTTCGCAACCAAATTCTCTGGAAATGGTAATGCAAGGAAAAATACGTTTTTTACGTTCGGCGCTTACATAATCCTGCCATTCTGTCAGTTGCTCTTCAATATTTTGGTCAATTGCAAAATGAATTGTCATAAGCCTCCTCACATTTATTTGAGTGACAAAATCTACCAAAACGTCAATTTAGCAATAATCCCCAAGAATAACCAGTACAATAATGGGTTTAATCATACTTTTTCCAGTTGATCAATGCGACATCAAACAATAAAGTTTTCCGCTCCCAAGAATACCTGGAAAAATGAAATG
>JANQHV010000606.1 GCA_028282505.1 SAR324 cluster bacterium
ATACCCATACATGAGCTTCCAAACAGTCCGGTTTGGTACTTTGAGCAATGGTTCCCCCATTTTACTCCCAGCAAAGCTCAACAACCCAAAATAGTACAACAAAGAGATGAAGTTTTCCTGTTGAGTGAGGTGTTCCAGGGGAAAACTGGTGTTAATGGGACTGACTGCTTCCCCTTCTTCAATGATTTCTTTCAAACGATCAAAATTACCATTGAGTTGCCGGTTGACCAGCATCAAATGCCGCAATTTACCATAATCAATGCGGATGTTTTGGTCAATCAGTTCATCAGGAGGTAAGCCATTCTGAATCGATTTTTGCACAAAATAAATGACCATATCGGTATTGAACATCGTTTCCTGAGCTTCTTTACCAAATCGGTAATTGTCATACCAGAGGCGCATCAAGCTCAAAGTCTGCTCAATATTTTGCCGAAATACCCCTTCCTGCTGATAATATTCCAACATTTTCTGGACTTCTGTTTCGGTAAAACCCGTAATTTCGTTATAGCGAGGATCCAGACTCAAATTACTACCAATATTGAAACCACTGGTCACATCATCCATAGTCACTGGAGAAACTCCAGTGATGAACAACCGTTTCAGTCCCGCTCCGCTTTTCCCGGTCCCACCTTTGAGCACCGCAAAGAAATGCCGGTAGAACCCTTCTCCATGCGTCAGATCATGGTAAGCTTTTTCTCCAGTAGTAGAAAGAATCGTATTGGCAAAATTGTCATATTCATCAATGAGGATGTAGAGGTTGAGGTTCTGTTTCTGCGCCTCATGGAGAAGCGCAGAGAGCTTGGCGCTGACGTTTTGTTCTTTGCGAATGGAAGCCACAGTCTCTGTTGGGAAGAAAGCCTTGTACTTGTCCAAAAAGCCGTGAATGTGAATACGTCCATGATCTTCAAAACTCTGCTCCACATATTCTGGGTCCGCCCGTACCATGGAAAAGTCCAGGGTTAGAACCAGATAGGTGCCTTGTTCGTTGGTGGGGTTTTCTCCAATCCAGGTATCGTGAAAGAATTCGGCAAAGCGTTCTTTTTTGGCCAGATCATAGTAAGTTTCCAGGACCGAGACCCAGAGAGATTTACCAAAACGACGAGGACGGATAAAAAAGATATAGCGGTTTTCTTCCAACAGTGGAATGAAACGGGTTTTGTCCACGTAATACTCGTTTCGAATTTGGATACTTTCAAAATCGGCCACGCCATAGGCAATTCGTTTGATTCCTTCTCTCATTGTCCTCTTTCATGGAGATAATGTATCCGTGTACTCTATCATAAATTGCACCCTAACAAACCTCCTCTAAAAAAAACAGCCCTTATTTTGAATTAGGTTTGCTAACTCTCCCTTGCAAGCATCATCTCAGCTATTATCGTCTAGTATAATTATTGATTTTCCCGTGTGGTTGCCCCAACAACAACTCAACAAAGGTATCCACATCTAAACCATACTGCTCTGCTAAATTTTTTAATTGGAAAACCAAACTCTCACTAATATAGATGGGTTGCTTTATTTCGTTCGATCTTATTCTGTTCATATTCTCTCTCCAATATGATGGTTTACTCAAACATTCTAGTAATATTCTATCCCGCTATTCCGTGCTGAAGCAAGCCTCTAAATGATCAATTTGTCGATAAAGTGTTCGATTCTTCAAACAGTGATTCTTCCTAAATTCAAAATATTGGATATGTTCGATCAATCGAACAGTTCTTTTCGAAATAGGGCAAATCAATCGTTAAATTGTCAGGAAATTATGCTAGAGTTAATAGAAGAATGTCCCAAAATTTTTAAGAAATTTTAAAAAAAACACTGATGACAAGACAACTACGGGATCTAAAAATTGGGCAAGATATTGAATTGAATATTTACAGTTACTCCAACCCTTATAAATTTTTATCTGATTACATCAAAGACTGCAAAGCTATAAGCCTCAGATATTCTTATCGTTTTTTTGGAAAAAGATTAGGATATGCGTCATCTTCTACCATGAAGAATATAATCAAAGAAAAAAGAGAACTTAAACCAAAGGTTATCAGTACAATCAGTTCGATGATGAGTCTAGATGTTATCCAAGAAAGATATTTTACACTTCTATTAAAAAAGTCGATTCTTTTAAAAAACAAAATACAAACAGGATACATCGATAAACAAGAGTATCAGGAAATCACTCAACAATTAAGAGAACTGAGACAAGCCAATAAAGAACGAAAAATCTTAAATGAAGCAGATTGTAAAATATTATCTTCACTGATGCACCTTATTATTCTTGAAATGGCACAGTTGTCCAGTTTTCACCCTAAAAACCCACAATGGATAACAAAAGCATTATTGCCACACGTAAAAACCTTTCTTAATGGAGTTCCAGGATATAAGTCACAGATACCTCAAATCAGTGACGACTTAATAAAAAATAAATTTTTATTACAAACTGAATCTGGAGAATGGGCAGCGAAAGATGAACTGTTTGACTTTGAAAATGAAGAGGTATCTCAAATGCTTTCTAAGAGTCTAAAAAATTTTCACAAAGAAATTCTGCAATTGGGAGTCCGAGTGTTGGAGAGCCCCGTCAAACAGAAGGAAAGAATGCATGATGCCGGTTTGGTTGCAACGACTCCAGCCAAATTTAGTGCATCTCAAAAAAGAATTGCTGAATTTATTGAACAAGAACTAAACGAATTAAAAGCGCTTCCTGGAGAAGCCAGCATAATTGCGGCATGCTCGGTTCAGTTATTCAAAGTCGCAAAAACAACTGACTGATACACTTTAACCACAGGAAAGGCAAGGCCATGAGACTTGTAAATTTAATGCTGATTTTAATTGGAATTCTTTTTTTGACAAGTAGTTGTAATGAGGAATCTGATTCCTTAGCAGATTACAAGTCTAAATCTAAGGAGGAAGGAGATCTCATTAGAATTCCGAACCCTCCCAACGAAAACGAAGAAGATGACAAAAAAGTCTCAGTCGAAATAGTGGTTTCCATCCCTCAAGACTCCCACCTAGAACGAGCATTAGGTGGCTTTTCAGATGTTCAATCGATCACTCTTTCGGTTCGTGATCAAAAAACTTTACTTGATGAAATTCAATTGAGCCAGCAGGATGAAGGCAGTTGGACAACCAACATGACTTTGCCGATTGACCTGGAACTAAGCTTGGAAGCACTTGCTTACAATGAAGATGAAATCGCTATCTTCCGTGGATCAGAAACAGTCATTCTCAGTCAAGAGTCACGCCAAATTTCTATTGCCATGACCCCGATTGATGATGGAGAAGCGTTACGCATTCCTAAAATCTCATCTCCTCGTTATGAGAACAAAAACATTGTCACGGAGGTTGGCGGGACCACTGAAGGGGAGATTACCTATCACCTTCGTGTTTTCAGCGATGGTCAAATGAGAGAAATTGCCTCACAAACGGTCCAATTGGAAGATGAGTTACTGCATATTCCCTATGAAAATGTAACCCCTGGACTTCACGAGCTACAAATCATAAACAGCCAGGGCAATAGTTTGACTACTGATATCCTGATGCGTCCTCGTCAGACAAGTTCCAGTCGCAACGTAGATTCAGAAAGGTATCAAACCTTTTTTGAATTCGCTCCTGTTATCCATTCTTTGCATGCCAAATCGCACGAAGAAGGATTTGTATTTCGAGCTCGCGTGGAAGATGATCATTCATTAGAGCAATTAACATTCAGCTGGGATTTTGAAGGCAATGGAGAGCTTCAGGAATCAGCTGGCCAACGGGCGATTTTAAGAAATTATGATGGTAACAAAGGTAAATTAGTCATTACAGTTTCTGATGGCAGGGGTTACTCCACAACCATTGAGTGTATTTTCGATCAGGAAAAAAATGATTTTTCATTTCCATCTTTTCCACTGGGCCCAAATACAGCAGAAAATAATCCAGAGGATGAAGAATGGCCGGACGAGTATTCTGTGGAAACACTGCACAATTCTTGGTCAACAATCATAGGTGATAGTGTCGGATTTACAAATAACAAAAGGTACAAATTTACCATAGAGGAGAAAACTAGAGTTGGCATCAGGTTCAACACAGAAGTCAATTCGTATATTTACATACTTGATGAATACAATCGTATCCTCGTTAAAAGTGGTGAGTATCTGGGTAGCAGAGGAGATGCTAATGGTTTCATAGCAGGAGTTTCGTATTACAATTCACTTACTGGAGATATTTATCTTGGTTCTACTACAACTCAAAAACCATCTATTGTCACAGAACTTGCCCCTGGAGATTATACCCTCGTATTAGGCACACATGTGCACAAAAAAACAGCTCCTTACCAGATCGAATGGACCGCAAACATAAAAAATTTAACGTCTCTTCCTATTTCTAAACCCATATATGAGTTACATGGTTACTGGGAAAATTCAGAAGGAAGGGCGATCTTTGCGCCAACCAGTCAACATTATGTCTTCACTGTTCAAGAAAGGGAACTGGTGCAGGTTGAAATTGATACTGACTTAGAAGCATATCTTTACTTATTCTCCGATAAACCAGGAAAAAGTTTATCCTGGGGAAATTTTTCCCCTATTGGGGCAAAACGTTTGATTCGTCGAGTATTATCTCCTGGGATCTACCATTTAGTGACAGCGACCCGTTATCAGAATATGAGTGGAAAATATAAACTTCATTTGACGGGTAATGTCACGGATTTTCGCCAAACCAAGCCTTTCTCAGCTCATAAGATTGAACAACAATGGAATTTCGCCAAAGGAAATTCCCTTTTCTCTAACACAATTCCACATTATGTTTTTGAAATATCTGAGAATACGAAGATTTTTATAGAATTAATGGCAGGCGTGAGAATCCATTTACTAAGTGAAACCGGACAAATCATAGCTAATTGCACAAGTCTTCCCTGCTTAATCCAAAAAAATATCACCGCAGGAAAATACGCATTAACACTTAGTCTAGGCTCCACCCAACAATTGAATAGGTCATACAAAATCTTTATTAATGGAAGTTCAACACTGCCGGAGCTGAACCAAAACTTCCTTAAAGTGCAAAAGATGACAGATATTTTTGAATCGACAAACAACTCAGACATGAGCGGAAAGATTTACCAATTTGAAATTCCTGTACAAAATCAAGTAGCGATAGAAGTAGATAGGCCTCTTAACAATCTCTGGGGAAACCTAACTTTGCTGGACTCAAAGAATAAGCTTGTAAACTGGACTTCTGCTGGAGGTCTGTATGAAAATAATCTTCTTATGATTCATAATCTTAGACCCGATACCTATAAGCTTATACTGACAACCAAAAATCAAAATAATCAAGATAAATTTGATTTATATTTAGGAGGAAATGTTAGTCAGCCAATAGAAATAGGATCACACCAATGGGCAGGTAAGATTCAAGAAACATGGCAATCAAGTGAACTGCCGAAAATGAATTATTCCTCGGCTAATTTCTATTATCGCTTTATCCTTACTGAAGAAAAAATTGTTCAGTTTCATGCAACAACAAAACTAGTCTTATTTGATAAATCCGGCAAACCTCTTTCATCTAGTAATAATGGGGTTATTGTAGAAATTTTACAGCCAGGCGAATATATGATTGGCGCAATTCAACTGCAAAATAGTGACGAAACATTCGATCTACTTTTCAATGATAGCCTTGGTGCTTTAACCCCTGTAACACTGCCTATACAAATGGTTGGAGGTGAATGGATATCTTCTGGGGGTAAAAATCCCTTTTCACCTCTAAACCCACAATATGAATTTACGGTGCTTGAAGCCGACAAGGTATCCATCGAACTAAGTAATTCTGAGGCGTATTTGTATCTGTTGGATCAAAATGGGCAAATATTAAATGAAAAACGATCTGGGTGGACAGTAGTATGGAGTGCTTTAATTCAGCGAGAATTGTCTCCTGGAACCTACCGCATTGTTGCAGCTACTCAAAAATCTGGTGTGACGAAACCATTTAGCCTTTCTGTAACTGGAAAAGTGACGAAACCACAACCTGTTGCAGCACCAATATTGCTTGAATACAGAACGAGGTAAACTGTCTAAAATATTCCAGGAGAACAGTTGTCATTTTCTTCTCTTTATTGGCCGTGATATTCACTTTTTTCTTATTGATTTCTGATTTGGGATTGGAGTGCCGACCGCTTGTCCGGCATCCATAAAACTCTGGGAAACAGCCTGGATTGTGGCCGGGCTGGCGTTCCAGGCGATCCCAGAATGACACAACATTTCAACTTCGGATTCATATTATCTTTTGGGGATCGTCGATTACTTGAAAGGAAAGAGGATGATCACCAGAAAATGCCCCCTTGATCATTGAAGATCAAGTAGATCTAGAGCTAAGACCTGGTTTGTTCGTCCAGTTTGTTGGCCAATAGACGGGCGAGAAAAATACCATAATGGGGATATTCCTGAATAGCAGTCATCCATTCCAAAGCACTGATGGCCACCAACTGCCCCTCCGTTTTTGCACGGACTGTCGCAGTACGGCGATTTCCCAGCAAAAATGCCATCTCTCCTAAAAAAATATTGGTATTATTCAGGGTGGTGATGACCCTTTCTCCCGCCAGGATTTCAAACTCACCCCCCACAATATAGTAGAGAGAATTACTTCTATCATTTTTCTGGAAAATAATGTCCCCCGGTTTGCAATCAATAACCTGACTGTTCATAAACCCTTCTGGAATACTACGACTGGGATCTTCTGTGTGGGTAATCACCAGCTTGACTTCATTGCCTTTGTCATTATAAGTCAGTTCTTTGACATAGTTACGTGTCATGAACACCCCTCTACCATGGAGTTCCATCACTGCCAACACATCTTCTGGATCTGGCAGTGAAGATACATCAAAGCCAGGCCCTTCATCACTGATAACAAAATGAGATTCCTTCTCAAAGATTGCATACTTCAGAATCACTCGCTTTGCCGCAATCGCAGGATCTTTGCATTTTTCTTCAATCAGGTGGACAATATCCTTTCCACTTTCCAGCCATCTGGTTTTCTCCTCGTAGCCAATTTCACAGTTTCCATGTTCAACAGCATTCATTAACATCTCGACCATGCTAAACTTCAAGCCGTATTTGGTCTGTATATCAACCAAATTCTGCCCGTAGAGAAAGCTGGAAAGCAATTCAGCATAACCTTCCAGCAACAATGGTTTATTTTCAATAGACAGTGTGCCTGTACGCCCCAATTGTTGAATCATCCCTGTTTGCAAGACCAATTGCTGGTTGGTGCGCAAGATATTGACGATATGGGGCAGCAAAGTGCCCAGTTGAGAGTGGGTCATGACAGAAAAAATGCCAGGATAGGCAGGGAGATTCTCTGAAGATTTGCTGGACATGCCTAAAAAACGGACATTAAAAAGCAGAGGATCATTGACTAATTTATTACCCACTCCCTCTCGCTCCATGATTGGATCATCGAGATCAAACAAAACAAATTGAGGAGCTTCATAATAAAGATGGTGCTCGACCTTATGCGGGTCCACAATAGTATGAAATTCGAGATCTTCTGCAAATTCAGTGACTAAGATCTCTCGAACCATCTCCACCACATCATTCTGCTGACAAAATACTGTAAAACTAATCATCACCGAAGGAATTTTTCTAAGTTGACAAATAATGAAAAGTCCAATAGCTTTAATTATTTAATCCCCCGAATTCATGGCATTTTCCATAATTTTTTAATTATTTTCACCACTATAATGGAGTCTGCAAGACGTGTCAAATCGTATTCCGGCTCTATATAGTAACCTAGAAACGTTTTTTCAAAATCCCTGCATGCAGATCACCCTGCCCCCCTTTAAAAAAGGGAATTTCAGGAAAAAACTTTTCTGGATCACTATAAGAATAATAAAATTCTCCAATCATCAAGCAAGCTAGTATGTCTTCCGAAAAAAAAAATCTTCCTCTGCAAGCCGTAGAACAACTCCATCACTCTTTGATCAGCTTCCCTCAACAATTCAAGCAAGAAATTGCCAAAGTGATTGTAGGTCAGGAAAAAACGCTGGATTTAATGATGGTTGCTTTACTTTGCAATGGGCATGTTTTACTGACAGGGGTGCCTGGATTAGCGAAGACACTACTCATTAAGGCAGCGGCCTCACTATTCCATTTGGATTTTAATCGCATTCAGTGTACTCCGGATCTCATGCCTTCTGATATCACAGGAGTAGAAATTCTGGAAGAAGCACACGGAACTGAACGTGGCTTCCGCTTTATCAAAGGCCCCGTTTTTACCAATCTCCTGTTGGCTGATGAAATCAATCGCACTTCTCCCAGGACACAGGCCGCCTTACTCCAGGCCATGCAGGAAAAACAGGTGACCGTTTCAGGACAAACTCACTTGCTGGCTCCCCCTTTCATTGTTTTTGCAACCCAAAATCCGATTGACTCTGAAGGAACTTATTTGCTGCCTGAAGCACAATTAGACCGCTTTTTATTCAATATTGCCATGGATTATCCCTCTCTGGCAGAAGAAATGGAGATTGCCACACAAACACAACAAATCCACTCGTCTCTAGAACCCATTCTGGATCAAGCCCGTCTGCTGGAATTTCAAAAACTGGTACACGAGATGCCGATCCCTCAATATTTGGTACAGTGGATTGTGAACTATGTGAGGGCCACCCGTCCTCAAAAAGAGGCACATGAAGATGTCAGACGATTTGTAGAATGGGGAGCAGGCGTGCGAGCCTCACAAAACATCGTCACTGCTGCCCGAGCAAAAGCATTATTATCAGGACACAATGCCGTCACAACAGACGACATTCAAGCAGTACTCCATCCTATCCTGCGACATCGTATCATTGTCAATTTTGCAGGAGAAGCTGAAGGCTGGAACAGCGACCAAATCATTGATCGATTACTGGAGCAACATCCTTTTACTGTGTGAGGTTGTCACGAATATTGCAGTGTTTCTTACTATGGGAAGCAATTACCTATTCTGAAAACCAAATTATAACCGTAAACTTGATGTGAGTGCACAACCGTTAACATGGATTGAGCATATTCGCTCTCTTCAAAGAACTTTACAGAACTCTTCCACTGCTTTTGTCCAACAGTTTGGACTTCGGTTAACACAAGCAATCGAGCAGTTTATTGAAGAGCAGGCATCCCTTCCTCTCATTTCTCATCAAGAAACATCTGCACAAAAGGCCTTTGTTCATGCATTACAACTTTATGATTCTCCTAGTCTCTTGAAACTCATTGCTAATTATGATCCTGGCCAAGACATGCGGACTATTGGGATTTCCACTATCAAAAAAACGCTGCATTCTCTCTATGTCATTCCCAATCTGGAAAAAGTCGCCGTCACTCCTATGGAAAAAGATGCTCTCCGGTCTTACACCAACCGATTGAGAAAGCACCTGACACAGTCTTTATCCTGCTCAGTGGAGCATTTAAGCCAGCCACACCAGGTCACACAAATACTCAATTCCTTTTCAAAAAAACACACATTTGATGAAGTATACATCCAGACCTTTTTTGCAGAACGCCTGGAGTTATTGTTTTCTTCTACGTATCACACATACTTAATCTTAAGGAATCGTTATTTGATAGATTATCTGCTCGAACAAAGTGAAGATCCTCAGCCTTCAGACTGGCTACATAACATGCTGAACCAGATCAAAGACACTTCAGAAGACGATCTTGCTATCCGCCTGGCCAGTTTGAATTTTCGCACAGTGGAGTACCTGGTTCAATTGATGCGGCAAGCCTTTTCCAGTCGAACTGCTCAGCATCAGCAAACTGGACACCTGATTGAAGTCGTCAATGAAGGAGATGATTTATTTTTTGAAACATCCTCTGATTTTTCTTCAACACTCTCCTCTAAATCCATCATTCAACTATTACGTAACACCGAAAACATTCCAGTCACCCCTCCACTCGCAAAAGAATCAAAAGAAGACGATACTCCTCCTTCGACACAAGCACCAACTTACCCACTACAACGCACGCCATTTGAAGAGTTATGTTTTCAATATCTGGAAGAAATCATTTATCTGGCCAATCACACAGAGTTGCTGACTGATTGCAGTGCTCCTTATTTGTTCCCGAAGCAGGAAGAATACATTTCTGCAAAATATCATGTTTTTGAGGACTTTTTTAACAACAATTCTCTAGCATTAGGAGAATTAACAAACTTTACCGCACAATTGCTGCAAAAAACCAAACCAGAAAATCCATTTGGAATACAAAAGGAAGAAATAGGAATCTTCACCTGGGTGGAAGGTGACTGGCATATCACTGGGACCCAAGAAAGAAATCGAGAATGGACTGTTCTGCTCAAAAGCAGGTTACCACTCGCCATGTCTTTGCGATATGGATATAACGAATACAGAATTGAAAAAGGACGAAGTTTTATTCTACAATTTGGCACAACCTATTTTGACTATGATTTACCTCCACAAAAAAAACGGCACTCCTCTCTTAGAGGCTATTTCAAAGTATTGGTCAAGGGAACACAACTGGCCCCACATTCTGCTGTCATTTACGCAGGCAATGACCCGTTTTATAAATTAACAGACCCTCAATTATTGGAATGGCAGGGGATCATCCTGCTTTATCTGATTGTGATTCGGAACAAATACGAGATTGAACTACCGGACCCTCTGAAAAATTATCTAGTTGAGAAAATTCCTCAAACCCTCACAAGAAAATAGGCAGGGTGACCAGGATTGGATAAATAATTTATTGAATATTCGATTAATTGAGATATCTTATTATTGAGTTTTTGAATAGAAACCCTTTATTATAGATTTTATCTTCGTTCAACAGGTGTCCAGCCGTCGAAGATTTTGCTCTTAGCAATCAGCAGAAAAATCCAGATGAGTGAGCGGACAGCAAAAAAAATAAAATCATCCAAACAGGGAATATGGCAAAAAATGCAATGACAGATGAAGAATGGGGCTTTGTCAATCGACGGCAGACACACCGAAGCATTACTATCCGAAAAACATACCCCGCTAATGATCCAAAATTAAAATCTATACTGGAAAACCCTGAAACCAGCAGCCAAGTGGTCAGTATATTCTTTAAATATGATGAGGGCCCTCCCAGAACAGTAACAGAAGTGGAACTACTGATCAGAAATTAGGCACATTAAAAAGAATAATACGCTCTGGCAACCACATGAATCACCAGTTCATTTCTATTCAAAGGGGCTTGATTGTCACTATAACTAAAAGCATCTCCAGGTTGTAAAAAATTCAGTTCAAAATCTGTGTGGAAGTGTTTATCCATCCTCCAGGCAAAGGTATTATCCCACTCCACCCCAATGTTGCGAACCTGCTTGCCTGTTTCATTACGCACCGGTTGCATCCTTTTCAACTGAAATAATCCTGTTTGATAAGAAAACGGGGTTTCTATCAGATCCAGGCGATACCACCCTCCTATCAGAGATGTATTATTGATCGAATGCCCCAAGCCTGTTCCACTCTGCAAACCGTCTCTTTTTCCATTGAAATAAAAATTAGTTCCTTGATAACTGCCAGGTACAATTTCATAATAACTATTCAACACCCGTAAGAAATTATCCCCCTCTATCTCCGTATCTAATTTCTCTTTATCACCTGTAGCAAACATTCCCCGAAAGCCAAACTGATGATTATTGAGTTGATAACTCACTTCCAATTCACTGGCCACTCCTGCCAATGACCGCTTAGCAACATGATTTGATTTAAATTCAACAGAATTATCTCCTAAATCGGGGCTTTCCAAAACACCTTCCTCATCACGTAGAAGGTGATAGTGCCGCTTTCCTTGATTGGCCGTGATGTCAAATCTGACAGACAATGCTGTCTTCTCCCAAAGCAAACGTATTCCAAAATACTCCTGTTCAATGGCATCATAAAACAGCGGTCTTCCCTGACGATCAACAAATTGCTTGGAAAATGTCCGTGCTTCTTGTTGTTGTCCATCATCACCGGTGGCATATGCTTGTGCTAAATCATTCAATACATCCTCATTTTCAAAAGTCGGTATATTTGATATGCCCAAAGGAATATCACGCTCCGTGTAAAAAATCCGAAAAACTTCGACTTCCAATTGATGGATAGTGGCATTCGCAGGATTTTCTTCACGAAAAACAGGATAGTTCAAAGAACCAAAATACAACCAATCGGCCGGATGCTCTCCTAATTTCGCAGCTCCAATTTCATAACACCAGGTCCCGAGCTTACAATTCTGTGAAATACCTGTTAAAACGCCAGAAAAGACCTTGCCATGCCGGTCACCCAGATTGAGATGATGCTTTCCCAGTTTAAGAACATTTGCAGGATTTGAATTATATTCCAGATAAGCTTGACGTGCCCCAATACCTGTAATTTGCGCATCAATATTCTTTTCCTCACCAGATTGGCTTTCTGAGCGTAAATCGGCGTCCTGAAATGGTTCTTGTTGCGTTTCCATTTCCAAATTCAAGGAAATATTACGATTCACCGTCGAACGTAATTGTATTCTCAACTCATGATGGAAAAACAAGGTATCTATTTCCCTTTCGTCTTCTCTCCTTTGAGGAGTGGCACCACTATTGATCTGGGTCGCATATATCCGGTAATTGCCTGTCAACTTCAGCCCTGGAGAAAACGCCCAGATGTCTTCTCTTTCCTTAAGATCGCCGGGTTTCAACGGAATAAAATTAGATTGAGCAAAAATACTACCGGCCCCACTCCAGATAAAAAGGAGCAGAGCGAGCATGGGAAATAAACATTTTCCTCTTAAGGCATGACCTACGAATTTTGTGTTATTTGATGGAATAATACTCATAGAAGGTTACTTAATATATAAATGTTGGCTATCCACTTAAGGCGAGACAGTTAATAAAATCAACACCTTACCGAACCCCTCCCAACCTTCCCTTAGAAAGGGGAAGAGACAGTGTCTTTTCTAGTTTTTAAGAAGAGACCAAGGAAAGCTGTCCCAGAATAAGTTGATAGCCTAAATGTTTTAACATAGTGAATCGAAGCGCCTGATTTATAAAGAAAAAACCACTGTTTCTCAAGTGTTTTTTCAGATAAATCGGAAAAGACTGGTCTTTGTAGCATAGTTCTATTAGTTAGGTGATTTTGCCCTTTTCTCTTCCTCTTGTCTGTTACACAATCTAAATATCATATGACCTTATACAAAACTTGGAGATTTCCCAATCCCCCTGAACCTGATTTGGTGCAACAATTGAGTCAACCCCTGAAACTTTCCCCATTAATCACATCCATTTTAATCCGACGGGGTTATACGACAATCAATGATATTGAATCATTTTTGACTCCTCAACTGTCTGAACTGAACGATCCCTACCTGATGAGGGATATGCCCAAAGCCGTTGATTTATTGAAACATTCTATCTTATCCAACAAACGTATCATTATCCTGGGAGACTATGACGTCGATGGTATCACCGCAACAGCAATGATGATTTTATTCTTAAAGAGATGTGGTTGCCAGAATATCGACTTTTTTATTCCAAATCGTTTTGAGCATGGCTATGGTCTCACTCAAGCCAGTGTAGAGGTTTTATTGGGAATGAAACCAGATTTGGTGCTCACCGTTGACAATGGAATTACAGCAACCAATGAAGTTCAACGACTACACGAGCATGGCATTGAAACATTGATTACTGACCACCATCTGCCATATCGGGACAATGTTCCCGCAGGAGTAGTGCTCAACCCGAATCGCCCCGATTGTGATTACCCGGATAAGAAAATTTCAGGGTGTGGGGTGGCTTTGAAATTGTTAATGGCGATGAGAAAAGAATTTCGTGATTGCCAATACTGGTCCAGCCAAAGACCTGAACCGAATCTGAAATCATACCTGGATTTAGTAGCTCTGGGAACTGTTGCTGATGTGGTTCCCCTGGTCAACGAAAATCGCCTTCTTGTCTATCATGGTATCAAAATGATGAATACTCAGCCCCGTTTTGGTATCCAGGCCCTTGCTCAATTAAAAAATGTCAGAACCATCAATTCTCAGACCCTTGCCTTTCAATTTGCTCCCTTGCTCAATGCAGCCGGAAGAATGCGAAATGCCTCGACAGGAGTTGAACTGTTGCTAAGCTCCGATTTGCACAATGCTGCTCGCATTGTCAGGTCGCTGGATAAAGTCAATAGTGAACGTCGTACAAGAGAAACACAAATGCTGCAAATCGCCTTGGAGCAAGCCTATGCTCTCAAGCACCAACGCAGTCTGGTCGTGGTGTCTCCAGAATTTCATGAAGGAATTAGTGGAATTGTGGCAGCAAGATTAGTCGAGCACTTCTATAAACCTGTTTTTGTATTTGCTATGAATGGAGAATTGTATAAAGGGTCGGCCCGTTCTATTCCAGAACTTCATATTAAAAACACATTGGATCAATGTCACGAATATTTAGAAAAATATGGAGGGCATGCAGCAGCAGCAGGCTGTACCATTCATCAATCACGATTTGAAGACTTTACCAGGAAGTTTGAGGCATTGTGTGCCCAAGCACTAACACCACCTCCACAACCACAGTTACAGCTTGATGGCACACTCACCATAGAAATGATTGATTGGGAATTGATCAAACAAATAGAACTCTTACAACCGTTTGGCGCCGTCAATTCTTCACCCATTTTCTCCATTCCGGTACCTCGGCAATCCTATCAAATTGTAAAAAGCAAGCATGTCAAATGGAATTTACGCAAATTGGAGATTATGGGATGGAATTTAGCCAAACCTTTTTACGACAATCCTCCCAAAGATTTGGCTGTTCAACTGAGTATCAATGAATTTCGTGGCGAACGAAAAATTCAACTGGTGATTCAGGCATTCCAATGACAGGATCAATTCATCAATGAACTTCTCAAAATACGAAGTTGTTTTAAAAATTCACGATTTGTTGTAATGTGCTCTGCCTGTTCTATGTGACGAAGCAACGTGCTTCTATCGAATTGTCTGTCTGTCCTACGCAGTTGTTGTTGGGTATTTTCCACAACCATTTTTGGTAGCACATCAAACAATACATCACGCTGTTGTAATGCCTGAGCAACCTGCTGATCTGTGATTGTATTCATGGCCGCTTTTTTCAGCAACTCAATGGCTTCCAGATAAGTTTCGATTTTCAAATTAAGGCTGTGATGTCCCTGGACAGAACGTATTTTCTCCACTGCTGCCAGATAATGCTTATCATACTCTGTATCCTGAGGCATCGGTTCCAAAGCAGGATGCATGGCTGTTTTGGCTTGACTGACTTCCACAAAATCAGGACGTTTGACCATACTCTGATCGGTTACGATGAAAAAATTGACCTTCACGGATTGACGGTCGGTGACTTGAACATATGGCGGCAATTCAAAAACTTCTGGATTGATTTGTGCACGGAGAAACACCCGATTTTGATTGGCAATGTCTGTAATGATATTGACATGCTGCAAATATTCCAGCGTTCGAATTTCGGGAATTTCACGCACTTGTTCTGTATTGGGAAATAGAACATGAATATAGAAACGGGTTTGCCGTGCCCCGGTCTCTGGGTGACGCATGGTTTCTTCCACAATTTGCATTGGAAATAAATCAGGAGATAACGGTATGGGTCGATCCAGCAAGACTTCTACGCCAAAACTCCAAATATTCCGTATCTCGTCTTCTACCTTCTTTGGAGTTGCTTTTATTCCCTCGACTTGAAAGGCACGTTCCAAAATGATATCAGTGGGTTCAGGAGCTTGAATAAATGCCCCGTTATGCATCAGTTGATAGGCACTCAAATAAGTCAGGATTTCTCTCGCTCCATTCTTGAATTCCAAAACGTATCGAAATCGATTCCCCATGTCATCAGTCACAAACAAATCATCATCTTCTGGCTGAATCAAACGAAACCGTCGCATGGCAAATTTTAAGTTTTTTTCTGCAAGGAGATCGTGCTCGCTATATGTTTTGACAAAAGCAGACGAATTCAAGGCAAGCCGATAAAAGGCATTTTTATCCAGCACATGAAACTCTGTACTTTCATCGGACGGAAATACCAACACCCTGTTATTGGAGAGCACTAACTGATCACTCAGGGCCCATTGATAAATGCGATCCATCAACCATTCATGACTTGAGCCATCATCAAGAATGACTTGAAGGTAAAACTCATTAGGCGTTCGATTTTTGACAAAAGCCGACGCAATGCGATGAGAATTGAATATTCCTTTGTCAATCACTTTAGCCAGACGAAGCGCATTTTCCCGTGTTGTGTATTTTGGAAAACCACTCACAGAATTACTAAACAGGAACAAAATTAAGATAATCCAAATTTTTTTCATAGAAACCTTACCCCAATCATTCAAAGTTGGCTCCCACATAAATTTCCACATCCAACCCCAATCGCCCTCGACGCTCCAGGGACATTTCCTCCACTACCTGCTCTCCTGGAATCAAAGATGCCAATGCCAAAGCCGCGGTCAAGTAATTGGGACGAAAATAAATTTTTGTTTTATGCAGGGTCATTTGCTCTTGCACAGAAGAAATATTGGTAATGTCCAGTTTCATGTCTAACCTGTTTTCCAGTGCTCTACGCTGGTGACGATCCATCAGGATGGCAAGTCGTTGTGCTGCATCTTTTCTCGGAGAAGCATTTAAAATCGAGAGATGCAAGACCAATGGTCGTTGAAATACTAACATTGCAGAAACAGGGTGTAAGAGAACTTTATCCGTATCATCCATTGGCGCTACCCGCTTTGGTTCCCGCATTTGCCCCTCCATTGTTTCTGAAAGCAAAGGTGGCTGCACTCCTTCTCTTTGTGTTTCCACTTTTCCTGCCGCTCCTTTTTCAATCACCCGATAAGTAATCTGCTGTGAATTGGTCCTGCTTTCATCAAAGTTCAATAGAACAGGTTGGCGTGATGTCACCAGCAATTTGGCCTGAAAGTCAAAATTACCAGTCGCATTCTCCAGAATATCTTCCATGAATTGGACCGATTCTAAAATGTCTCCGGCTCTGAAAGAAATGGAGGGAGGCAAGGCAACATTATTGAAAAAGCCATTGGGAATAGAAATGATAGAACGGAGCGAATCCTCTTCTTGAACCACATTAATCGAAGACAACAGAGCTGGAGAGATAATTCCACGGATAATCAGGAATGTTTCTTTTCCTTCTCTGGAAAGCTCAACCTGGTCCAACACATGACCATCCATCATTCCATTAGATTGTGCATAGACAGGAATTCCCCACAGTAACAGGATCAAAAATCCTCCCTGGAGATAAAATAACCAATGCTTCATGCATGTCCTTTCTAATATTTATTCTGTGCTGAACCAGGAAATACAAATCATGCAGCAGAATTGTAAACGCAATTTATCTAATGACATACAGAAAGTATGCCACGTTAGCTCACAAACAAAACATAGGGAACGTTATGCCCTCCAGTCTTGTACATGATACCCTATCCAAAATAAATTTAATCTGTTATTATTGTAACATAATGGAAAGGAAAAAATGCAAATTGAAGAACTCAGAGCAGAACTAGACTCATTTAAAGCAAATCTGATTGATTCCATCAAAGATGAAATTACTTTGAAGGTAAAAGAAGAAATCAAATCAGAATTGATTAATTCTATTGTCTCCAAAATAGAAGAAACCAATCAAGAGGTGACTAGCAGATTGGACTCTATGGATGGAAAATTGGGCTCAATCGATGGTAAGTTGGACTCTATGGATGGAAAATTGGATTCAATCGATGGTAAGTTGGATTCAATCGATGGTAAGTTGGATTCAATCGATGGAAAATTGGACTCTATGGATGGTAAGTTGGATTCAATCGATGGAAAATTGGACTCTATGGATGGAAAATTGGATTCAATCGATGGAAAATTGGACTCTATGGATGGAAAATTGGACGCCATTAACGACTCCATTAATGTAGGCAATTTGCAAACTCATAAGTTATTAACGAACATTGCCGAAATATTAAACAGGAAGCTATAAGTGAGTTTCGAGTAACCCTCCAAAATTTTCATAAATTCAGGACAAGAGTGATCATATCTATGTATTCTTGCCAGAAGCCGCCAAAGCGCATTGAGCCAGCCTGAGGAGGGGGGTGATATCCAAATGATTCAGGTCAATCAGTGCAGATTCGGCTTGTTGTAAATAAGACTGAATACAAAAAGATGTGTGCTCGTAGACATGATATTCCTCAAAATATAACTGGATTTGTTGAACATGATCTTCCGAAAGTTCTTTGCAATCCAAGATTTGTTTCAAGAGAGTAGCTTTACCGTTTTGCTGCATCACTTCCATGAGATAGCACAATGGAAAAAATATATGATTCTTGTTCAACCGGGCTTTCAAAATTTGCAAATTGTCGGCATCTGCTAAATCTTTTTTCAGTTGTACACCGATTCCCAGGTTCAAACTGTACTCCCTAAGCACCTTCTGTGCATCGATACCTGCCTTTCCTAAAATAGCTCCACTATCTGCTGCGGCAACAAACAAACTGGCTTTTCTGTTCTGAATGACTTTCAAATAATGATTTGTCGCAGAATCCCAGGCAAAAGGAGAAATTGACAACACTTGACCACGAGCAATCGATTGGGTTGCAATCGCAATTTTTTCTAATAAATCCAAATCTTCTAACCGGGTCATTGTTTGAAATGAAATCGATAATAAATAATCTCCCAAAAGAACACTGGCTTCGTTTCCCCAAATATTCCGTACTGCTTTTTGTTTTCTTCGATGATCTTCTGTCAAAACGATTTTTTGATGGAGAGTAGAGGCTGTATTTAAATACTCTAAAACACTGGAGACATGTCTTAGTTTCTCCCCAGAATATAAGAATAGCCGGGCTGTTAAAGAAAGTACGATGGAACGAAGAGGAATTTTATGAGAATTGATCATATGCTGAATGACATCGGCAAGAAAAGGTAATTGTTTTTCCAGGTTCGTATGAATTGCCTGTTTGCTATGATTCAACTCTTCTTTTACCAGCGCCACAATATCATCTAAGGTTTGCAGGGAAGAGGCCTGAATAACGTCGGGGGTAATCATCAAAATTTATACCTTAATTGTGCTGCGTGTATCAAAACAGAAAATAATCAATACGAAGGAGGACAGCGATTCTCCATAGTGGCCAGTATTTTCTGTAAAATCACCATATTGCAAAAATAAATCAAGAGAAACCAGGAATCCAACACAAAGGCCAGTCCCAGCATTGCCAATTGTGAGCCAACATACATAGGATTTTCTAAATAATGAAAAATCCCCTCACGCACCCAGGAAGGCTCATTTTTCACAAACAATCGTATTTTCATAACCCTTTTCCAACCTAATTGCCAGGTAGAACAAAGCATGAAACCAATACCCAGAACAAATATCAGATTTCCAAGTATTTTGAGCAACACTGTCTGGTGAAACGGATAAAGAGGCATTTTTAGAAATAATACAACCAGGCTTGCCCCAATACAAATCCAAACCCCTCCCAATTGAACAGCATGTACCACAAAACCATACTGTTTGAACGTTTGAGAATACCATTGCTTATTTAATTGTAGCCAATATAAAACAATTTCGTGCAATATTCCAAAACTAATTAGAAATATCCCACTGAAAAACCAAATAGTATCATTGACCATCTTCCTCTCAGACTCAGAAACGTTCAAATAATTAGTATGCTCGACAAGCAACCATCACTATGGTCCATATACCCAATGCTCTGACAATGGTATGAGTGCCCCACCAGCAAAAGTTACCTCAGCTATGAGCATAAATCAGCCAAAAAGATTGACATTATGTTTGATTTCGCCAATTCTCAAAAAAAGAATACTAAAAATTAAATTTAAACCCAGTTTGTCACAATTATTGCTTATGAAATACTCAAAACTGATTTTTTAAATTATCCTTAAACACAAGCTTATGAAAATCACCTTTTTAGGCGTAGGAACAGCATTTTCTCTCAAAAATGCCAATAGTAACCTGTTGGTAGAAAGCGGCAATACTAAATTGTGTATAGACTGTGGAAGATCGGCTTTCCCTTCTATTGAAAAATACGGGTTTTCTCTCAAAGACACGACTCATATTTTACTCAGTGCTATCTATTCTGACAAAACGGGAGGATTAGAAGAAGTCGCATTCATGACAAAGTTTGTTTTTAAATTTAAGGTCGCTTTACTGGGCACACCCACTCTACTGGATCGTCTATGGCACTTTACATTAAAAGGAGGGTTAGAATATATTGAAGAATTCCCAGGAGATTTAACTCCCCATCGCTTGGAAGATTATTACAATGTGCTTGAAGTCACCCCTCAGCAATGGCATACGATTGATGAAGAATCCCTTTTAAAAGTCTATTTACATCCAACTCAGCATATCAAAGGAGTAGAAACTTACGCTATTGAGGTGAGAGAGGGCCTTGATGACACCAATAAACGTTTCTTATTTTCTGGAAACACAAAATATGATTTGGACTTCATTGAACAACGCGCTAAAGAATGTTCTTACATTTTTCATGATTGTCAGTTAAACAAAGAGGCATACAAACAACCAGGGCAGCATGCATCTTACCAGCAACTCGTTCAAATGCCTCCAGAAATTAAAAAGAAAGTTTGGCTCTATCACTATGAAGATGAACCATTACCCAATGCACAAGAAGATGGTTTTGCTGGATTTGCAAAGGACTTACAATCATTCACCTTATGATCTTTTTTGAAGAAAATTGAACTCTTTTGATATGAGATAGTATCAAAAGAATGAAGATCAACGCGTGTTCCTATTCCTATTCCAAGGCTATGCAACTTGATCCATTACAAATTCACAAAGTCCTGGAATGGATAGAAGATTTATCCCATTGATTATGAAAATTCTTTCTGGTTTCTCTTTTTTTTTATTTTCTGCACTTTTTCTTCTTCCAGCTCTACCAGTTTCTCATGCATCTGAATTAGAAGAATTTGATTTAGGTCCCATTCGCGTTCGCAATCAATTCCCCATTAGTTTGCGTTTTTTAAATATGACTCCCGATACTCCAATCACGCTTCCTGAGAACACGTATACTCTTTCTTACCAAATGGCAATAGGCAACACGTTCATCAATACTCGTGGAGAGTCTGGTGATTTGGACCCGGATAAAGTAAAATCAGGATTGGAAGAAGAAGACTTCATCATTGAAGAAATTCAGCAACCACGTAATGGATTTAACATGTATGTGGATGTGGAAACATACCGCCATTCGTTCCGAATCAGACGAGGACTCCCGTTCCATACCGAAGTCGGTTTGGAATGGGCTTTGCTCAGTTTTACCGGTGGTTTCATGGACGAACCTATTGAACAAGTACATGATCTGACTGGAGTTAGTAATGCTAAAGAGGATGGAGGATTTCGTTCAAAATCTGACCGAAATCGCTTTGATTATTATTTAATTCGGAACAATCGTTTTATTTTTCAGGAAAGAAAACCGTTTGCGATGCAAATTGGAGATCCTGTTTTTACTTTCAAATGGCATGTGTACCAGGAAACTACATTTTTACCCCACGCCAGTCTCCAAATTGCTTACAAATACCCATGGGATGGAGCCGACAAATATCCACGCCATCTCATCAGTAGCGGAAGACGAGATTTTGGCATTTACTATCTTTTCGCAAAATCATTTCTGAAAAAGCAGTGGAATCTCTATCTGCAAGGAGGAAAAACACTCATCGATCGCCAGGAAAAAGATTTTAAGAATTTTCTCAGTCATCTGCTGTTTGCCCTTGAGTACCATGGCACTCCTGAGCGTTCCTGGCTCATTCAACTGACACATCAAAGCTCGATTTTTCCTTCACATTCTCCTCCACTAGCCAACACTTATCGGGAATTTGTGATTGACCGTGGTTTAGGGCAACCAACAGATGTCTTGATCCTGGGAATCAAACAATTTATTTTTCCTTTTATTTACACATTTGGATTTGCAGAAGACATCAATCAAACTCGGAATGAAATCGATTTTTTAGTATTTTTTGGAATGGAACGGAATTTTAAAATTTAGAAATTCAAGATGTCTACCATCGAAAAAGAAAATGAAGGCTTCCTGCAATTGATCCGGCAGGCCCGCATCGAGCATCAATCTGATCCAGAGTTTCAAGGAGAAGGTTGGACTTGGGTTCATGAATTGGATGATGAAGGTTTTTTTATTTTTTTATACCTGGTCCACGATTACAAACAACAAATCATTTCTAAAAAAGAGTTTGAAGATACAATCTATACTCTTGTGATCTTACGCCACAAGTTGATTCCACCAGAATTACAAACCCGATTGGGCGTTCCAATTCGCTGGCAACTGCAACTTTTGTTTGATTTATATGAAAAGATGAAACACACAATCATGTCCTGGGAAGATTGTCAAAATTTCCTTGAAGATCGACTCACTAAACTTCCCATTCGTCAAGACAACTGATATCTTTCTCCCATCTTAGGAATGACGAAATAAATAAAATACCATCTTGCTTGTTTTTTACGACGAAAATGGCGTTGCTTGATTTTCAAATAGACTGGCCGTCCGCTCCCGTATGAGTGCAATCAAGCGCCTTGTTTTCATCGAAAAATCCTAGGCAATTCAGGTACTTCATTTTCTGTTTCCTCCCTTATTCTTCGACAACAAATTCAAAGCTCAAATAAGAGACCACGCCTAAGATTACATCAAAGGCCAGCAACAGTTTCCACCAAGATACCACTTCACTCCATTCTCCGCCAAAAAAGACATAAGCCGTAATTTTCACCGTACTAATTAAGTTTGGTGTGATTAAAGGAAAAAGCAGGATGGGCAACAAAACTTCACGACCACGGAGTGTTGCTGTCATCCCGGCCAGTAATGTGCCCAAAGAAGTAAAGCCCAAAGTACCTGCCAACATCACCAGAACCAACATCCACCATTCATTGGCAAGAGATATACCAGAAAATAGAATGAACATGGGAACTGTGATCAATTGCACTAATGACAAAAATAAGGTGGTTCCCAACATTTTTCCCAAAAATAGATTACCACGATCCATTGGAGTCAATAATAGGGCCTTAATACAACCATTTTCCATTTCTTGAATGAAGGATTTGCTCAATCCCAAAATTCCTGCTAACAAAAAAACAACCCAAATCAACCCAGGAACAATCAGGCGAAATGTCTTTGGGTTATCTCCAATGGAAAAATGGAAGATGATCAAAGTCAATAGGGAAAAAAGAAACATGGATAAAAAGTTCTCTTTTCTCCGTATATCAATGAGAATATCTTTCCAGGTCAGTATGCCAATCTGACGGACAAATGCTATCATTTTGCTGTGTCTCCAAAGAGTGCGAGGGAATCATCACCTCATAATATCATCCAGATCAATGTAGTGCCCAATAAAGCCAAGATGGACATACATCCTCCTGGTAGTAGATTAAAGCGTCTAATATTATCCTCCTCTCCTTTTTCATATCCGCCATTGCAGACATTTTTCGGGAAATAGTGTTTGGGCTCTTTGCAATAAAATACCTTCTTTCAAACCAATCAAGGGAAGGATGATTTGTGGGCATTGAGATAATTCTCCCAATTGTTCAAAAATTAGTAAAGATGGAATGAGGACTTCTGCCTGGTCAGGGCGAAGTAGACCTCGTTTCACATAATGGTGGAGTTGACACTTTTCGATAGAAGCTTTTGTTTGAATAAATTTTTGCCAGGGGAGATAGAACATTTTTTTGACAAATTGCGAGTTTTCCTCATTTTGTATTAACTGGGACAATACCTTTGCATTACCCCCGGTAAGGATTAAATGAGAATAATGAGCAAAATGCTGACTAAATGCATCACCAATCTCTTTTTTCCATGATTCCAAGTATGTTTGCTGTGCCCTTGCATCCAATTTGGCAAAACGCAATACCCCACAATCCAGACTGTTTTGGTATACGATCTTGTTTCCCTCCATGATTGAAATTTCGAGACTCCCCCCACCTAGATCTGCGAGAATCACGGGATCATTTCCCCAGGATACATAGCTTTGGATCGCTTTCAAAATATAGTCTGCTTCTTCTTCTCCAGAAATAGTTTTTATCTGTAAACCAATAGTTTTCTCAATATGAGCAACCACCTTTTGTTGGTTCAATGCATCACGCATCGCACTGGTTGCAACAACCGAGAGATCTACTTCCGAATACTCCCTCATCGAGGCCACAAACGAGCTCAGGGTCGATTGCAACGCTGACAAACTGGCCTCTGTGATTTTTCCAGACCGAAATACATCTTCTCCCAAACGTAAAAATTCTCTCCAGGAATGAACAACCTGTAAACTGGTTCCTTCGAGTTGGGCCAGTACCATACGCACCGCATTGCTGCCAATATCAATGGCGGCCAAGTATTTTTTGTTACAGCCCTCTTTCATGAAGTTCCTTTAAAATCTGTTCAGGTTGAATCTCTTTCAAGCATCGATTGTCATAGGGACACTCATCTAAAAAACATGGAGAGCACTCCACATCTTTTCTAAAAACCGTTCCCAACTCTTTAGGAGGAAACCACTTTTGAGCATAATCCCTTGCACTAAAAATCGCAATGACCGGTGTACCCGCAGCATAAGAAAGATGCATCGGTCCCGTATCATTCGAGATAGTCAGCCTGCAATGTTGAAAGACAAGACCACTTTGCAGGGGAGTCAAGCTACCACAAAAATTGTGCACTTTTTCATCAAAGACGAGTGTCTCTGCCAATGCGAAATCTTCTTTTCCTCCTATCAACAGGATATTAAATTGCTGAGATATGAAATAACGAATCACTTCTTCAAAATAGTGAATTGGCCATCGATTCGCACTCCTTTTTGCTCCCACCACAAACGCAATATTCTGTTTGTCATCCAACAATGACTTCTCTTTGAGTTTTTTTTTCACGTAAACTCGGTCGATCTCACTCCATCCCAGTGGATATTTTTTTTGTGTTACCAGTAATTGATTCTTTTTTAAAATATTGAGTAAACGTTGAGTTTCATTTTCAAACTCCACCACCCTGGCCTGGTATTTTTTGAAAAGCCTGGAAGATGCGATTTCCCACCCAAATCCAAAAGGAATCTTCAAGAATTTGGCAATAACCATGTTACGAAGTTCTATGCGTAGTGTGGCTAAATTTTCTGGAACTTCTATAAACAAATCATATTGATACTCTTTGAGGGATTGCAGCAGAAAGAATTTCTGTTGAAAAGACAGGGAAAACAAATTAAACACCTGGTTAATGATACCAGGGGCAATCAACTGCTCTAACGACACGAGATGGGCTCCCCGACTGTTGGTCAATAAATCAATGCTGGCTTCAGGAAAATTTTGAGAAATGGCATGCATGGCAGGCAATGCACAAATATTATCTCCCAGAGACCCTCCTCTCCAAACTAGAATTTTTCGTATATTTCCTTTATCATAGTCTTGGAAAAATAAACGTTGCAAGATACCGATAATACGATTCTGTAATCTATAGTTCCACTGGATGAACCAAATAACCATTGATGAACCTGATACGATGAACACCAAATGTCAAAAGACAAGGAGAATTTCTTGTTAAATCGCCCATTTTATGAGATAGAAGCAACATCAAAATCAATACCGCCCATAATTGTCTCACTCTTCTGTTCCAATAATACCTATGCAATGGACGTCTAAAATCACCATCATGCTTCTGAACCTGATCCTATTTTTTCCCATGCCAGGAGAGGCACATTTTGATCAGATATTACAAAATGATCTACAAGAAAAATGGTTACCTGCTTTGAATTCTCCTCGATTAGAAGAACGTTTTGCCGCAACTCAGGCATTTCTGCATTTCCCAGATTGGTCCCTGCCCATTATACGACATGCTTTACAAAATCCAGAATTCAATACTATTCATTGGCGTTTAGCTTACCTGCTTGGTGTATCGGGAACTCAGGCTGATATCAAATTACTACTGAAATTGTTTCCCAAAGAACATCCGGTATTTGAACAAGATGTATGGAAAGGAGCCACAGAGCGTCTTTTTTGGCACTACCGTAAAAGTTCAAGCCGAAAATTTATTATCTCCCGTTTGCTGTTTTCCCCCGAACAACGCCAAAATGAGACCATCTCTGGGAATCTGCTTTATAAAATTGTCAATCCTGACAATGAGGGAAGGCTGATTAGCACACATTTCGATTTATGGCATATAGATAGCAAATCAACATTTTCTCATTCTTACTATTGGCTGGATGCAGGACGTAACATCGAAATCAAAACCCCAATAACCTTTACTGTATTTTCCAAACAAAAGACAATCAACATACGATTGAAAATAAACGAAGTTGGAGCAAATCGTACGTTGGCCCAACACAAAATAGAGGTTCGTTTACCAGCCATCTCCCCTCCATAAAATCAATCATGCACAAAAGCACGCTTTTGTATCAAAGCCAAATCAGGAAAACAATCCAAAACACCAATATTCGATGATCCACTTCCTTGACGTCTCTAAGTATTATGGCAATCGTCTCGTATTTGACCAGGTCAATTGTCATATCCCTATGGCCTCATTCAATTGTCTCATGGGAGCCAATAGTACTGGAAAAACAACATTTTTTCAGTTAGTGCTCAATCAAGAATTTCCTGATGGAGGGCAGATTTTATTCCTCCAACATACACTCGGCCGCTTAAACAAAAAACAACTTGCCGAACATCGACGCCACATCGGAATGATCCGCCAAGAACCTCTGTTTCTAGGGAAAGAAACGGTAGAAACGAATATCATGCTTCCCCTCATGATCGCAGGAAAGGCAGGAAATGATGCTGTGGTCCAGGTCAAAGAGATAGCAGAGGCACTAAATCTACTGCATTGTTTAAAAAATCCTATTGGGAATTTATCACCAGGAGAAAAACAACTCGTTTCAATTGCGCGGGCATTGGTACATAAACCTGTTTTGATTCTTGCCGATGAACCAATCCAGCACTTACATCAGGAGATGGCAAAAGTCGTCATGGAGTTACTATACCAGACTTATAGGAAAGGGACTACGGTGGTGCTTGCTTCGCAAAGTAATGACATCCTTGTATATCCAGAAGCAAAAGTACTTATAATTGAACAATACCAAATTTTAGCAGTCTAACATATTAAAACAAGAATTCCCCCCGGCAAACGTCAGACGGCTGCCAGAGCGTCCTCTTCTGTGGCATGAATACTCAAAATCTTATCCAGGCGGGTCATACTAAAAATTTCTGTATTTTTCTTACTGAGATGACAAAGAGCAAATTTTGCTTGACGCCCTTGCAATGCCTTGAAAATAGAAACAACCAATCCAATTCCTGAAGAATCAATGAAGTCGACCTTAGAAAAATTCAAAATAATAGCTTTCACCGCATTATCTTCCAGGAAAGTCTTTACATAACTCTTCACATCATTCACTCCATCCAGAGCAATATTGCCTTCAATTGATATAATACAGATACTGTTATCAATACGATGCTCTAGTTGCATATTTACTCCTTGCTTACAACATTGAATTGGTTATCTTGATTGAGATTGATTGGTTAATTCACGAATTGGTAAAAAGGGCAAAAAGTTTTTACCAAGTTGCGGGTCAGCAATAACTTTATTGACCTTCGGAAGAATTTCTTCCATAGTTTCAATGCGAATACGCTCTTTTGTGATCTCTTTGGCTTCTTTATACCTTTCATAAATAGAATCAAAGCGTTGTGCCTTTCCTTCGGCAACCAAAACCGTTTTTTCAGCGTACGCTTCTGCATCATTGATCAGCTGCAAAGCTTCACCACGCGCTTTTGGAATCAGATTATTCCGATAGCCATGTGCTTCATTGATCATCTTCTCTCGGTCTTCTTTTGCACTAGCCACATCCTTGAAAGCTTCCTTGACAGGGTCCGGTGGATGCACATCCTGCAGTTTCACATTTTCGATTTTTATACCTCCAGAATAACTATCCAACACACTCTGTAATAAATTGGCCGTAGAAGCTTCAATGACGCCTTTTCCTATTGTAATCGCATCATCCACATGAGTCCTGCCAATCACTTCACGCATCGCAGATTCTGAAGCTGCACGTACTGTATCGCGTGGATCGGTGATATTGAATAAATAATCTGGTAAAGAAATGATTCTGTATTGCACAATGAATTGAACGTCTACAATATTTTCATCTCCTGTCAACATCAAGGCTTCTTTGGGAACTCGACGATATCGGGCAGGTGGTCCTGGTTCAATCGTTCGAAACCCAATTTCAAGACGACGCACTTCTTTGACATTTGCCTTTTCAATCTTTTCAAAGGGAACCGGCAATGCCAAATGAGGCCCTGGTTCTTCAATGCGATTGAATTCCCCAAACCTTTTTACCACAGCTTGTTCTGGAGGCTGCACAATGAAAAAACCTGTTGATACCCAAAGTCCAATCACTGCAACAAAAATGATCCAATTGAAATTACGTTGCTGAAAACCGTTTTTCAGTTGATTTTGTAGATTATTTAAAATCTCATCAACATTAGGTTGAGGAGGTTTTTTCCCCCAGGGGGATTTGGGAGGTGGTTTGTTCCAGTCCATATCTTTAAATCGTAAGATTAGGTAAAGTGAAAGTGTTCAAATTTGATACAGCTTACTCATTAGGAGGATTGCATATTGATGGGATTTGAGCAAGTTTTTTGTGATCTTCTCGCCCTATAGGAAGCTGTGTTTTCCTTACTTTCCAAATCCGTCCAAGTAAATTTTTGTTCATGTCGCAGAAATGTGTTTGTTTTCTTTTGCTTCCATCATTAATTCGAGGTATCCTAAATTTAAAATATATTTTTTAAGCAAGCTAGCGAATTTTATAATAAGATCAGC
>JANQHV010000642.1 GCA_028282505.1 SAR324 cluster bacterium
ATTTACGGGTCGTGGACCCATCTGCTTGCTCAAAAGCATCAAAGATGAGGGAGTGCTGCTCTTCTGCAATACCAATTCCCTCGTCTATCACTTGCAAGAGAAGCTGTTCGTCTTCTTGACTTGCCTTGAGGGTAACTTTTTTTCCTTCTGGAGTGAATTTGATGGCATTGGCCACTAAATTCATGAGGATCTGGTTTAACTTCGTACGATCCGAATAAATGTTTTCTGGCAATTCAGGCGCCAATTCGTAATGATATTCCAATTTTTTCTTCAAGGCTGCTGCTTTATTGATATGATATATTCCTTGAACCAGTTGCTTGATATTCAAGCTTTCTTCAGAAAGTTCCATCTTGCCTGCTTCAATTTTGGAAAGGTCTAAAATATTGTTGATGAGTTCCGAAAGATTATTTCCTGCTGTTTTTATGCTCTCTAAATGTTGTTGAAATGCTGTGGGCAGTTTCTGATAATCTTTATGAATGAGCAGAATCTGGCTAAACCCCACAATGGCATTCAACGGGGTGCGGATTTCATGACTCATATTGGCTAGAAATGCCGATTTAGCCTTGTTGGCTAATTCAGCTTCCTGCTTGGCCATCTGCAACTCATGAGTTCTTTTTTTGACGGTATTTTCTAAATTATTTACCAGCCTATGGTGAGAAAGAGCCAATTGTAGAATATCGCCCATACCCAGTAGAGCACTGAGATGATTGTTGAAAATATTGGTAGCAGGATCATCGTTGGCTACAAAAATAAGAGAAGTTGTTTCTTTTTCAAAGGTGAGAGGAAGTAGATAACCGTCGTCAACACTCAATTCAGGGGGGAGAAAAGGTAGCATGTCTGGAGGGCTGTTTTTGATATCGACATATCCTTCCATGCCTTCAAGCGCACGCCTCAATGAATCACTGACAGGATATCGATTGCCAGCATGACTGACTGTGGTTCCTAATGAATAATCACACAATAGTTCCAAATCCTCTTCAACAAATTGCAAATAAGCACAATAACCCATTCGTTTGAATGTGACGATACTTTCCACAGCAACTTTGATGATCTCAAGCTCGGTCTTTTCCAGGGACAACTTTTCAAAAATGATCTGTTGATGAAGCCCTTGCTCGGCCTCTTCGCTGAGACGTCTGTTTTCTTTCTCCAGTTGCAGAAGACGTGCTTCCAAGTTGGTAATGTATTTATCGTTTTTCATACATGAACTCTTTCATCAATTCAGAAATACGTTGAGGCTCATCAAGTTGAATGAAGTGACCTCCATAGGGAACAATTTCCAGACGAGAATCGGGGATATCCCGTGCTAATTGTTCACTGATGCTACGACTGAGATAAGCATCCGCATCTCCTCGAATGATCAAGGTAGGTAATTTCAAGCGACACAGGCTCTCTGTGATATCGGTCAGCAGACGGTTATTAAGATCTTTGATCAACTGAACAAATCCGGCCTTTCCTTCAGGGGTTTGAAAAGGACACCAAAAATCATACAAAAGATTAGGAGTCAGTCGCTCCTTGTGGTAAATCGCTCTGCTGATGACCATCTTTAACAAGGTGGGACTCACGATAGATGAAGTGAGCCTCCTGATGATTGGTAATCTCATGGTTGTGACGGGTTGTACCGGCCAGAAATCATAACCAACGGAGTTGATCAAGATCAGATCATAAAACAGTTCTGGATGCCGTGTTGCCAAAATTTGAGAAACACCACCACCAATATCATGTCCCGTCAAATGTAAGGGAGCAATTCCCAATTGTTCAATAAAAGTTTTCAACATTTCAGCTTGTGCCACAATGGAATAGTCCGCTCCTGTAGGTTTGTCGGAAGCACCACAACCAAGCAGATCTACTGCAATCAAATCAAAATCATCTGCTAACTCATCCATGATGCTCTTCCAAAGGAAAGAATAGCTCAAAACCCCATGTACCAGCAGCACTGTTTTTCCTTTTCCCCGACGCCTATAAGCAATGGTGTTTTTCCCAATTTGAATATATTGATAATGGTCCATATTCTATCATCCATGAGAGATAGGATTGTGTCTCTGGGAATTAAATGAAGGAAACAGAATATAAATCTCCAGGAAAGTTCTTTGAAATCCCCCTGCCCCCCTTTGAAAAAGAGGGAAACTCTTGGAAAAAATTTTTCTGGAAATCTGTATCACATTTTAAACTGAACCTGGTATTATTTCAACCAAGTGCTCATACCAATTTATGTTCAAAAAGTGAGAATCGTTGAAAAGATTTTTACTCTGGTTGAAGGCAACTTCATATGAGTTATGGAACGAAAGCGAAATCAGTAGGAATTAGAACCTGTTTGGAAAATCAAACAGGTTCTTAATACGGCAACAATAAATACTGCTGTTAGACAAAAATGCAGGTGTCTGTTTCTCACCGAGTACATCAACTGTTCTGTATACCGACATGTACCGATATTTCTTGGACCAACTCCTGAAGCACATCCGCCTGATCTGAAAGTTCCAGCGAGGACTGTGCTGTTTTGTCGGCACTAGCAGCACTGTCCTGGGTAACGTTATCAATGTCAAAAATAGCACGAGTTGCTTGTTCCACAACAGTCGCTTGTTCTGAGGAGGCAATCTTGATGCTTTCGATGAGTTGCTCGACCTCTTCGATTTTGTGAGCTTCTTCTGCAGTATTGGCAGAAATGGAGTTGACTAAATCTGCCGTGTTTTCTGATTTTTTCAAAATGTCTTGCAGAATCTCATCTCCCTGTTTGACCAATTGAATACCTGTATTGGCTTTTTGACCACTCTCGTGAATCAGTGTGGAAATGTTACCGGCTGCCTGTTGAGAGCGTTCCGCCAACTTACGGACCTCATCAGCAACTACAGCAAATCCTTTTCCTTGCTCTCCCGCTTTTGCGGCTTCAATGGCAGCATTCAAGGAAAGTAGATTGGTTTGATTGGAGATTTCATTAATAACTTCAATGATGTTATTGATTTGTTGACTGGCTTCTCCAATCTCTTGCATGGCTCCTGAAATTTTGTTCATGGCTTCTGCGCCATTTTGAGCAGACTGCCGTGCATCATTTGACAGCTTGGATGCATTTTCTGCATTTTCTGTCGATTGTTTGACCATGTTGGCCACTTCTTCCACGGAAGAAGCCACAGAAGCCGCATTTTCTGCATTTTCTCTGGTTTGGCTGGAGATTTGTTCCATAGAACTGGAAGTCTCTTCTAGGCTGGCAGCTTGTTCCGCCGCTCCTTTGGAAAGTTGCTGAGAATTGTCAGAAATTTGTTGGGATGCGGAACTCAATTGATTTGATGAGGACGTCAGACTATCAACCAAGTGCCGTAAGAGGTTGGTGATATTGGTCATCAAAAAATAGCCAAAAGTCAAAGAGACAATGACAATGACCAATGAAAAGATCACTATTCGAATTGCTGCCAGTTTAGCATCATTCTGAAGTTCCTCCGCTTTCTGGTCAATATCTTGTGAAATCTGATCGTCCACCTCTTTCAGGAGATTGATACGTGCACTAGATATCTCAAACCAATGGTCTGAGTCAATGCCCATATTGCCTGTGATCAACTCAGTCAACGCTTTGATGGCAGAATCATCATCAATTCTCACAGCAAGATCACGCTCTTCCACTGAGTTTCCCGCTTTTATCATTCTACGAGCCACTCGCAATTTGGCATTGTATTGATCCAGAGTCCATTGAACTGCAGCGATATTATCCCTGTCTTTATCAGAAACACCCAATTCAACATATTTTTTAAAAATCTCCTGTATTGCTGCATAGTTCTGTTGGACACGTTCCAGGTATTTTTCTTCTGCTCTGGATACATAGTTTTTAAAATTGTGAATGAAACCTCCGTAACCTATTTGGGCATAGAGGTTGGAAAGTAATTCGTCTTTTGCAATTTTGTCAAAAGCAATTTTTCGAGTGTCCAAGACTTCTTGGACAACTTTGGCTGCCATCTTGTCATTGTAAAAAGCTTTTTCTTCTTCATTTGCCAGGAACAAAAAGTTTTTCAGGTATGTATTTTGTGCAGTGACTAGGATACTTACTTTTTTAAACTGTTCTGCTGTAAAAACTCCAGAACTGAATACTCCCGTCAAGATCGCTCTTTCAACTCCTGCGCTCTCCTTTGCTTGTAAAAGATTGCCGTACGCCGATGCAATCCGGGTTAATTCAGAGTTAGTGCTCAGAATGGAGACCTGCATGACCACATTCAATAAAGATGTGACTACATCTGAATAATAGGTAACGGCACCCTCAGTACTGATTTTCATGTCACTGATGGCATTGCGTTGTTTGGACAGCAAACTCAGATCAGATAGGGCATTGTCCAGACCCTCTTTGAAATTTTTTCCATGTTCATTCGCATCAAAGCTTTTTAAAAATTGTTGAAACTCTTGATGTCGCTTATCGGATTCTTTTCTTTGAGCAGGGACTTCGGCAGCAAATTTTTGTCCCTGGCTTCCCAGAAATCCCGCTGTCAGACCACGTTCTTTTTGCAACTCATGGATCAGAGTACTGGATTTAACGGCAAGCTGTGACAATGATTGTAAATGATCCAATTCATTCAATGCCACCATTTGTTCAATGGTGTCAGTAATTGCAAAGTAAACTAAGCCTGAAATCGGAATACTGATCATTAAGAGCAGCTTGGATTTGATTGTCATATTATTGAACATGATGAGCCCCCTTGATAAATGTAAATAATCGCAATCGTCGTTCGCAACGTCTTTTAAAGACTATGACCTCGATTTGCCTATCATTGTCAAGTTGATTTCATGCTGCCCTGGTTTTCCTTTCTTTACATTCCATATGATTGGCAAACTCCTTTATACGGCATTTACTGTCGTATATTGCAATACTCTCCAAGATAAGTTCATTACCAGTCCAGATATTTTTCTGCAGAGTTAGATTGCGGTTTGTTTTCTTCAGCAATTGTCGTCGGGGCGATTTGTTTGGTGGCTATAGGAGCAGGAGTTGTTTTAGAACTTTGTTGTGTTTTGCGGAGAAAGTTGATTTTTTTCTTCCACTCGTCCTTTGATGATCAATTGAATACTATCCATCATGTTTTAGGCAGAGGAAGCCAATTCTTGGGAAGAGGCCGCATTCAAAGCCAGTAAATCCGTTTTATTGGCAATATCTGTTCTCTTTATCAACATTTTTCAGTAAAATAGCAAGATCCGGGTGGCGTCTTCCTGACGGTTTGTTTATGATGAATCATCATTTCTCATGTTTCAACAAAAGGGGATTTGTATAAAGAGTTTTTATCATTTACCAAGAATGGGAGGAATATGTCATGATATCAGCAACCAATACAGTAGAAATATCAACAGGTTACCAAAATAATTTGACAGAACAATCGGAGGATTACAAACGCATTGAACAGGCTATCGAATATTTGGAAAATCATTTTCAGGATCAGCCCAGTCTTGATCAAATCGCAGCCAGTGTCTATCTCAGTAAATACCATTTTCATCGTTTGTTCAAACGCTGGGCAGGGGTGACCCCTGTTCAGTTTTTACAGTATTTGACGATGGTCTATACCAAACAACGACTGAGAGAATCACAGAGTGTGCTGGATACCTCGTTAGACGCTGGACTCTCAAGCACAAGTCGTTTGCACGATTTGTATGTAACCTTTGAAGGAATAACTCCAGGGGAATATAAAACACAGGGAGATGGACTGGATATTCATTATGGTTTCCATCCGACTCCTTTTGGAGAATGCTTGCTGGCAATCACCAAACGAGGCATTTGTGCATTACGCTTTGTTTCTTCAGAGAGCCGGGAAACTTCTCTTAAAAATTTGCGAGCAGAGTGGCCTCGTGCCAGTTTTTCAGAGAATTTCTCGAAAACGAAACCCATTGTCCAAGGTTTATTTGCTGCATTAATCTCAAGAGAAAGACATGATTTTCATCTTCTTCTGAAAGGGACCAACTTTCAAATACAGGTCTGGCAGGCTTTGTTGCATATCCCTCCAAGTGCTGTTGTGACTTACCAGAATGTTGCTCATTTTATTTTGGCTCCAACGGCAACCCGTGCCGTTGCCAGTGCGATTGCTAAAAATCCTGTTGCCTACATTATTCCATGCCATCGGGTTATCACCAAAGTTGGACAAACCCATCAATACCGATGGGGAGCTTTGCGTAAAAAAGCAATGTTGGGATGGGAAGCCGCTCATTGTTGACATCACAGCCTTTTCTGAAACACTGTATCGTTCTCCAACCACAAACTTT
>JANQHV010000150.1 GCA_028282505.1 SAR324 cluster bacterium
CAGATCGTACTCTCGGCCATACACGTCTTCTTCCCACTGCATGGCAGCTTTGAGCGAATTCATGGCATGTTCACATTTATCTCGATTCATTTTTTCCACAAAGATCCGCAACAGGATAGAGCGTCCGGAGCAAGTCCGGAACGAATCTTCCAGGTAGACTAAATCGCCAGCAACCAGAGCAAATAAATAGGAAGGCTTTTTGAAGGGGTCCTGCCATTTGACCCAATGACGCCCATTTTCTAGGGAGCCACTCTCGATCAAATTACCATTGGAGAGCAGAACAGGATATTTTTCCTGATCAGCAATGATGGTGGTTGTGTAACTAGCCATCACATCAGGACGGTCCAAAAAATAGGTGATTTTGCGGAAACCTTCGGCTTCACATTGTGTGCAAAAATTCCCACTGGATTTATACAGCCCTTCCAGAGAGGTGTTTTCCTGTGGTTTGGTTTGTGTGGTAATTTGCAAGGTGAATGATTCGGGAACAGAAGGGATGGTTAATTTTTCAGCATCAACCACATACTGATTTTCCTTCAATTTTTTTCCATCCAGCACAACCGACTGTAAGACCAGTTCCCTCCCATCTAAAATCAAAGGGCGTATGCCTTCCTTGTGGTCATAATTACAGGTCATGGTCAATTGAGACTGAACCGTCGTGATTTCTTCCTGAAGATCAAACTCCAGTTCAACCGTCTCAATCAGATAATCAGAAGGTTGATAATCCTTCAAATAGACTGTTTTAGGTGTATCTTTTTGCATGTAGGTACCGTAACTAAGATATGTTTTGATGTCCTGTGAAGGCTTGTACCCTCTTAATCATAATCTTGCTCTTAATCTTACTCAAGAATCAGGAATTACCAATAGGGATCATGCCAAATGGCTTCAATGAAGAGAGCACTAGCCGCATAGGCTCCCAGCATTGTCATGGGGTCGTACCCATAGCCATATCCTCCCTCCTGAATGATCGTTACGGTTTCTTGCTCCGGTTGTCCTGCCTGCCTTTCTGCTTCTCGCTCCTGGGTCAGCTGCTCCTGATAACGCTCTTGATTGATCAGGGCTCCCTGTTGAATGACATCTTCCAGCACATCATGTCCCGAAACCGAACCTTCTTCATCCTCATAGCCCAATTCGTCTTCCATGATCTGAGTGTTGACAATTTCGTCCAATTCTTCAAAGAGTGTTCCCATCGCCAAATCAAACTTCCAATCCGGGTTGGCAAAAAAAGCTTCATCACTGAGCATTGCCAAAAAGACCATCCGGTAGGGATCGATTCCTTTGAAAAGAGCAACCGCCACCCGTAGATCAGCCCAACGGTCATCTTCTAAAAAGTCGGAGTCTTTATGGGCAAACGTTCCAGCGTTTAAATCAACGTGAGAATAAATGTCAAAATGGGTGGCATAGGAAACCTGTTGGTCCAGCAACTTTTGATAGAGCTGCTTTCCTGTATCCGTCACCAGGTAACAATTGTCTTCTCCAACACTGATCAATTCACGGCTGTCCATCGTGTTGAGGTATTGTTCCACGAGTTTGTCATCTTTGTCCATCAATGAAGCATGGATGGGCTTTTCCTCTGTAATCATCCGGTCTAACAAAATCATCCCGGCAAACTGCTCTTGTTTTTCCTCATCTAACACAAATTCTTGTTCAGATGCCATCGTTCCTTCCTTTCCAATGGGTTATGCATATTTTGTATCACGTTTCTGATGGGTTCTTTATGGTTTTGGGGCTTTTAGAAATCACTAATATATAGAATATCCATATAATCAGCAAGCCAGTCGCTGTTGGGAAATTAAGAATTATGAATTAAAAATTAAGAATTAGGAGGATCTGTCTATTGAATTTTTTAAAAAATATAATAAAATCAATTCTATAAAAAATTAGAAAGTACAAGTTTTAGCCCAGCATTCCAGTTCTACCAAATTATTTTTAACATGCTATAGAACTTCCGTTTACTCAAAAAGTATCCTAATAATTTGCAGATATATTTTTTAGCGAAAAACTTCTCAATCGAGCATTGCGCCTAGCCAACGAAAATTGATCTTCATATTGTATTTCCTTCTTCCAAATTTTCTGTACTAAAGCAGTAAATTTTCCCAAAAATTCTAATGGTAGCGCCGCCTTACATGGCGGCAAATTAGCCCAATCATGACCTGTTGTAAAAATCCAATCCCCTTGATTTTTCTGAGCCGGTGAGAAATTCCTCAAAGCCTAAAAATCAACCGTTTGGTATGGAAATAGCATCAAAAGGATCAGTATGACGTTAGGAAATTGCAATAATGACCTTGTCCATCTGGTTCGCCATGAAATCTCTCATTCAAAAAGTATTCAACAAACTTGTCCACAAACAGAAAACCAAAACAAAACCACCGGCTCAAACAGAAGCAGAACAACGTCTTGCAGAATACCAACAAATTCTCGAAACCGATCCCAACAATTTTGATGCACTTTATGAAGCAGGGCAGACCCTGAGAAGCCTCCAACGCTTTCCAGAAGCACGGGAATACCTCCGCCTTGCAACACAGACGGAGCAAGGACAAAACAATCCACAAGTTTGGAATACTTTTGCCGTTGTCTGCAATGAGTGTGAGAATGGAAGAGCAGAGGCTCAGGAGGCAAAGAAACGGGCAATGTTGCTTCAAGAACAGAAGCATGCTACGCAGACCGAGCAAACTTCTTCAGTACGTAATGAATGGGAAGATCAGCCTGTTCAAAAGCAGATAGACAGAGACACAAGAGAAGACGAACATCCTGATGACAACACTGAAACTAGCGAGCAAATTTCTCTCGAACTCGGTTCTCCTGAATATCAAAAATATGTGGCAGACTTGTCTGATGAGAAGCGAGAGGATTTGGCAGGAGCTCTTTTATATAAAGCGGGAGAGTCCTACCAGTTAGGAAGTTTCTCTGTGGCTATAAACTCCTTGCAAGAGGTTATGCGACTCACAAAGAATGATGAAAAAAAGTCAACGGCTTATTATAACCAAGGCATCGCTCTTAAAGACCTCCACCGCTATACCGAGGCAGTAGAATCATATGAACAATCGATCCTACTCACAAAGAATGATGAAAAAAAGTCAACGGCTTATTACAACCAAGGCATCGCTCTTAAAGACCTCCACCGCTATGCCGCGGCAGTTAAATCTTATCAACAAGCAATCTGTCTCACCAAGGATGATGAGACAAAGGCAACCGCTTACGTCAACCAAGGTAACGCTCTTCGAAGGCTTCATCACTACGCCGAGGCGGTGAAAGCTTATGAAAAAGCAATCTGTCTCACCAAGGATGATGAGACAAAGGCACATGCTTATTATAACCAAGGCAATACCTTAATAGTATGGGCACCGAGCATCAGAGAAAGAAACGAAAACACAGCAAACGAAAACCGGAATGATGCAGAAAAAGAAGCTCTTACCATCTCTTCCCTTGGCGTCCATCACAATGCCCCTATCCGTGCAGATTACTACAAAGCTGCCCTCTTATCCTACGATAAAGCAATCTTTTATGATAAAGCTCTTATCGTAGCCTGGATTCAAAAGGGACAAACTTTGCTCCGACTCCATCGTCCTGTTGAAGGACAGGTGTGCCTCAATCGTGGCTATCACTCAGTTTCTCTTACCACAAGAGGCAGGATGGTATTTACGGGAAATAATGTGGCAACCTTTCTCCAAGAAATGCACACTCTCTCCGCTCCAGCCCTCCTCTACCGTATTTTCTATCAGGACCATCCTGAACTGTTGACGGCTCATCAATACCAGGACCTTGCTGACCAAGCTTTCCGGGAATATCAAATTTTGGCAGAGGTTTGTGAGGTATTGCAGTACCCCTTGGCAGCCTGGCCAGAAGAAGAACAGCAACAATTGATAGCCGCTCTCGTTTTTCACCACGGTGATCCGATGTGGGCAGTTGAGCTACTGAAAGACAACCTTGAAAAATATCCCAAGCATTTGCCGTCCCATGCCTATTTTTTGGATGCTTGTGCTGGATTTGCTGAGAGGCCAGACCAGGCTTACGTGGATCAAGTCGTTGAACTGGCCCGCAATCATGAAGCCATCACTGACCGTGATCGGTATTACCAAGCCCGTTTGCTTTGGAGCGAGTGTAACGAAACCGAACGGACACTGGAGCTTCTCCGCAACATGTCTGATTTTCTCCCAGCACAGTATTTTTTGCTGGAATTGTTGGACGATACCGGAGATGTGGCAGGAAAAGAAAAAGTGGTTGAAGACATCTGCACGTTGGAAAAGAATCTTCTCCAGCAGGGAGTTCCCGGTTTTCTCAGTGAAACGAAGCCAAACACCGTTGACCTGGACCGGGATGCGTGGAATCGTCCTGGGTACAAATTTGTCTATGCTCAAGAATTGCGGTGGGGGATTCAACTGTTAATGGAAGCTTTACCAAAAGATGAAGAAGAACTCAATGCCATACACATCCAGCGAAAGCCGAGTGACTGGGCAGCCTGGGAAATGCTTGAGATAGAAAAGGATCACTTTGAGCGAGAAAAAAAGAACCGGGATGAAAAGGCAAAGCAGGAATATCTGGAACAAACTCAGGAGAAATTGGTTCGCTTTTTTGATATTGCTGAGCCGGGAAAGCTCACACACAATGCACTCATACGCGAAGTGAATACACTGGGCGTTTCTAATCCAGACAATGAAGTGAAGCTGAAACGCATGCAGAAACTCATTGAATATACCTACAGATGCGACTTGATATCAGCACACGAAGCAGCACTCCTCCAGATTTTTTTTGAGATGCGAAAACACGCAGCAGTACACCCAACCACATCGTTCAATATGGGGCAAATCGTGAAACAGACATTCAAGGAAGCAGTAGTAATAGGAAGTGGGACAGCACTCCTGCCAAGAGTATTCTCAACGGCTGAGGGAGTCTACATGGCCACAGGCATGATGGTACTCAATGTTTTGGAGGAAGGGTTAAAGGTATTCCAATCAGACAAACCTCTGCCTGTCGATGATTTTGGTGTATTCAAAGAGAATTTCGTTCGTTATCTTCGTGAAGAAAAGCATCGATACACCGTTCCCATGATCGCAGAAGAGCATGCGGATGCGTGTTTTGCTAATTATCCTATTGAAGCACCAGCAAGTGAGCAGGCACAATTTTTATTGCGAACGTTGAGGAAGGTGTTCCCGTTGACACAGGTGTATGAGCAATGCTGTGAAGAATTGCGCCGTGTAGTCGTCCAACTTTCAAGAGAAAAATGGGAGACCGTGCATGAGGCTTTGCAGGCAATTGATCCGCTTTTAGCAGAAGAGCTGGAGAGCCTTCAGCGTTCATAATCAATCAAGAAAGTGACATGCAGCTTCTTCTGAATTTCGATGATGCCTGGTTCAAATTGCTCACTTTTGTAATTGGCGGCGGCTCGTTCAGCATAGACACGAAACGGGGCCTCTCCAGTGATCAGTTCTGAAACACGATAGACCTTACCCAATTGTGCACCAAACTGGTTTACAATCGCTCTTGCTTTACTTTTGGCGTTTTCGATAGCGGCTGTTGTGGCTTGGGCTTCTAACTCATTCTCCTTACTGGAGGAGACGACAATCTGATTCAATTCGTTGATCCCACTTTTGACCAGCATCGAAATCAATGGGCCATACTTCGATAAATCTCTCAGTTTGATCATGATCCGCTGACTGGCCCTGTGGCCCAGAAATTTCCTTTCGTTGCTTCTCCAGGTATATTCTGGAGAAATATGAACCTGCATCGAGGAGATGTCCTGTTTTTGAATGCCCAATTCTTTGATGCCCTTGATAACACGACGGGCTCGTTCATTCACATCATGCATCACGGCACCCAGTTTAGGATTAGTGGCTGATACGGTCATCCCCACCTCTGCCATATCAGGTTCGATTTGAGCCATACCCAGGCCTTCCACGAGAATATGAGGAACATTTGGTTTTTCAAGAGACTGGGCATAGATGGAAAATGCGATAAAAAAAGACAAGAACAATGTAACAATTCTCAAAGTGCCTCCTTTTGTTTACTCAGTGATCATAGAATTCGTTAGTATTTTGTTGAACCAGGCTCCTAAAATTCACGAAGAGCCAATATTTTACTCAGTTGAAAAGTCAGTCGGCCAGCAATGCGTAAAAGATCATTGCTTTCCTTACGAAAAACTGTTAGCCTTTCGCAGTTATTCTCAACATACCATCATGATATTTAGTTGAAGTTTTTGTAGAATGCAGGGTACTTCTCAATCGGATCTAAAACAATACACCATCAATATCAAAGGACACCAGTTTTCTGTGTCCAGTCGATATTCAGAAGAAGAAATTCGTCAAGTAGAATCATTTCTGCTGGAACAAATTGATGCAATTGCGTCAAAATCCGATACTTACAATTTAATGAGCCTGATCACTCTGGTTGCTTTGAATCTGGCCGATGAGGTGTTACATTCTAAAAATCGAACCGATCTCAGCGACCGCGTCAGAGACAGTTTGATTGCTCTTTGTGACCGTCTCGACAGTGCCGTGCAAGACAAAACAACCAGATCCGTTTCGGCTGAATAATTAGTTTCTATCGCTTCATTGAAAATGAAAAATTAAGAGCGATTGGTTACTTTTGTTTTTGAAATTAACAATTCTTCTGGTACAATTGTAGCCAGTTGTGGATTTATAAAAATCCCACGATCATGGGTGAAGATATTCCCTGCGATTCTCGTGATGAATCTTTTGCTACCTTATTTTATTAAAAAGGGATTTGTCCCTGGGGGTGGTGTGCAGGCCTTATCACTAAGGAAGCCTTAAACTCCCACACGTTATCCCACCTGGAGATCCAGGTACAAGAGTTTTCACACGGTCTTGCGGCAATATCTTCACTTCCTTCATTCGGTGGCTGGACCACTTAATGAGAGAAATGGCTCCTCCAGTTTCCCTCCTTCCTGTAAGTAAACGTAGATTTCCCGGCAAATCCAGGCATCTGTTGCGGCATAATACAACTGGGAAGGTGTCAATTCCTTGCCCTGCCAATTGCTCAAACGTGCCCCTTTCGAAATCCTCACTTTCAAAACAATAGCGGCTAGACTTCTCAACCCTAAATTTTGCAAGCCAAGGTTTTTAGCCACCTTGGCCAAATCAATAAACCCGGCTGGCTGAAAAGGAGAGAGTCGTTTGAGAGCCTTCAAATCATCATGAACGGCGACACCAAATTTAAAAATGGTCTCATCTTCCAGCAATGCTGTCAGTTCACTGGATAATTCAACCAGATTCAACCGGAATAAAAAAGCCTCCTCTGCCGTTGCTAATTGGAGCAGGGATACTGCATGACGTTCCCCTTTTCGAAAAGCGGGGCGTGTTTCCGTATCAAACCCAAGGAAAGATTCTTTACTCAATTGAGTTACGGCCTGAGCCACATCTTTTTGTTGGGTAATCAAACGTATTTTTCCATCGAATCTTGCCAAAGGAAAGGAATTGATCTCTTCTTTGCTGATTTGACGAGGAAGCGGGGAGTCGATCATATCATTCCTATTCTTTGCCTTCTTCTTTTAATTTATAATAGTTCAATTTTTGATCTTCCTTTCTCAGGCGATACCAATTCTGAACTTCCTTGAACGCTTCTTGAGCAAACCCTTCTTCTGGAAAAAGGTCATAGGATTCTGTATGTTGCTTGTGTTTGCATTGATTGGCAATATTGTTTTGAAATCTCTTGTTCTTGACATCTCGAATCATCCGCTCTTTAAACTCTGTATCCAGAATTTCACTCTTCGATTCTGCCATGAGTTTTTCCAGCAGTTCAATGTGCTGTACAAACAAATTCTCTCCATCTGTTTTCAACGGCAATGCAAAAAAATCGAGAAGAATGATACTACCAGTATCTTGTTCAAAACCAAATGGAACTTTATGATACAATAGTGTTTCATACCATAGGCAGTCTCCGAGCTTATTCATCTGGACCGATCCATCTTTTCCCACAATCTCAATCGGATTTTGAGTCGCAAAGCTGGAACGGTAATACAAAAAGTTTTCCAAAGATTTCATCTCATCTTCATTGAGAGCACTCTCACCCGTGAAAGTAAAATTTTTCAATGCCTGCAATTTCTGTTTGGAAGGAATGGGCAAAATAATAAACGACTTGAGCTTATAAGCCACCTGGCTGTCACGGACCTCAATTTCAAATTCTTTTTCCATCATTGCATTGAACTCATTTTCTTCTTCTTGCAGGAGAACTTTTAGCTTTTCTTCGGCATTGGCTGGAATTTCTTCGGATAGATCGTGCATGGTATTTTCCACTCCCTTCATCACATCATGCACACTATCCATGATTTTTGAGGCAGCGTCATCATCAACGGTGTCATCTTCTATTTTCTCCTTCAGGTTCTTCAACATCCCCTGAATTTTATTTTTTTGATTTTCAAAATATTCTTTCTTGAAATGCCCTTGAGCCGCACAGGTATCATTATACCCCTCCAATGCAGACAATGTGTTTTCTTCAAATTTATCGATTGCGGCAACATCAGGCACAGCAGAAGTATCCCCTTCTTGTGCTGTGATTGCATCATGCAAGTTGATTTCTGCTTCCACAAACATCTCAGTAGACTCAGAAACTTTTTTCTGTTTTTCTGTCATTTGAGAACGTCTCTCCCGCAAATCAATCAGATGTTCCACAAACATAGCCCGTCTGTGTTGCAGATACTCTTCAATATCATTGGAAGTGAGCACCTTTCTTTCTTCTTTTTGTTCTTTTTGCTCGGCCAGCTTTTTCTTCAACTCCCGATCTTTGATATAATCTTCGGAAAGAATCGTTTCTCCTTCTTCAAAACTCCCTTTTGCACTGCGCAGTTGCGAAAGGCTTTTTTGAAATCGCTCTTCCTTTTGTTTTTTCAAGAGTTGCTGCTGCATCTTCATTTCTGTTTTCGCCCTCATCTCTTTGGGGTCTGCAAATGCATCAGAAATCGTCTGAGACCCAGGAGAAGTCGCCGTGTCCGAGGATAGGTAATTGAGCAATTCAGAAAAAACTTTCACATCTTTCCAATGATACAACTGCCAGGCAATACTCTGAATGTAGAATTTGTTTTGTGTGGCACTGAATACCATTTCTAAGAACTTGACTCGTTTATAATTGGAAAGTTTAATAAAAAGCTGCATTTCCGCAGTTTGGTTATTATTGCGGGGCAACAGTGTTTTTTCATCATCACGGAAGAAGTTGGACCCCTCTCGACTTTCCTGAATGGTTTGAAAAAAATCATAGGTGTCTGTGTGATCTGGGGTATAAGTGGCACCATGTTTGGCTTTCATTGATTTGACAAATGTGGCAAAGCGTCCCTGCATATTTTCAATAATTTTCAGACCTTTCATGATTTGCTGCTGAATTTTTGGATACTTCCTATAAGCATCTATGGCAAATGCATGGACATCCTGGTAATTCAAGGGCATCTGCTTCACCTGATTCACTTGTTCCAGGGCAGCAGGAGAATTCTGGAACCGTTGACTCATCGACTCATGCCATTTATTCAGGTCTTCTGCTTCCAACGCATGGACATACAATTTTAATTTGCGCAGTTCCGAATCATGCTCAAAGTGGATATCCAGCGTCTTGAACCATATTTTTAATGCAGCCTCGCCCTGGGTGTTTTCCGGATTATAATGAGTTTCCAGGTTTTTGTAATGGGTGGTACGGAATTGTTCTATTTGTTTTTGCAGTGTTTCCAGCAACGAAACAAACAGCATCGGCATTCGAATGGAACAATGAGTCCCAATTCTCTCATTTTTGGAACGATCATCAATTCCCTGCAAGACCCACAAGATGATCAAAATATAACTCAGGAATATTTTACGCACTGCCAATAAACATCGCATATGGAGCAGACATTGTTCATCATTTGGTGTAAATTTTTCTGGAAAGAGCAATCCCCCCTGTATCTGTCGAATATTTCGCATCATGGCCACAGGAAACGAGATAGTGTCTACCCCCTCTAAGTTTTCATCGTCAGTGCGGTTTATTTTTTGTTGAAATTCATCCAGGGATTCCTGGCTTTGAAACAAGGCATTGACCAGGATATTGTACTTGAGTTTCGATTTGGTCTTCAATCCGTAATAATGGAATACCATTTGAAGCAACAAATCGAGGGAGTCGTTGTATCGCTGCAAAGCTTGCTCCGGGGATTCACCATTTTGGTCAATAGAAGCATCCTGAATTGTCTGGATGTTTCCAGCGATTGCAAAAGGAAGCGTGATGTCTTGTGAAATCAAAGTATCCAGCAATCCTTTTTCATCAGAAGCCTCGAATACTTTTTTAAAATCTGGAACTTTGGCATACTGTCCGATGTGCTTGTCCAAAGAGTTTTGAAATGTAGAAAGATTCATCAATTGATCAAAACGTTGTTCGGGCAAAAGCTGGTTACCCGAATTGTTCCTCAACATTTGTTTGAAGGTTTCTTTTATTTTTTGGATATCAATTGTTCTTGAATTTTCCATTGCTTGCCAATCTTTTGTACTTTTCCTAAGGTAATTTGATCTCAATACACCATACTAACATCTGAGTATTTTCAATCGTGCCTGCAAGATCAAGTCGATACTGATCGAATATTTTCTGATCCCTTCTAAAAAGAACCATGTAAACTCTTTTGCAAAGTAGTAAAAAAATGATCACAAGCCTTACAAAAACCTTGTAACTACTTCTATAAATTGGATACTCTGGATGAGTTTCTTTCATAAAGATTTTTTTCAGAGTCTCTTCTATTCACTAGAAGAATTTACTTCCCAATAACCCGATACAAAACAAGGTCTTATGCCCGTAGTTAATTACGAACAATATGGACAGATGTTGGATAACGCCAAAAAGAATCATTTTGCCTTTCCCGCAATCAACATCACCTCAACAGAAACAGCAAATGCTGCCTTGCGCGGTTTCGCAGAAGCAAAAAGTGATGGAATTATCCAGGTTTCCACAGGCGGTGCCGAATTTGCATCCGGATTATCCGTCAAAGATATGGTTTTTGGTGCCGTCACCTTGGCAGAGCATGTTCGACGTGCTGCAGAATACTATGATGTCTTCATTGCTTTGCATACCGATCACTGTGCTCCCAAAAAAGTAGACGGTTTTTTACGGCCTTTGATTGAAGAAACAGCCAAGCGACGAGCAGCTGGCCAACCCAACTTGTTCAACTCCCACATGTTTGATGGAGCCGAATTACCCCTTGGTGAAAACATGAAAATTGCCTCAGAGTTACTAGAGTTGTGTGCACAAAATGAAATCATCCTCGAAGTAGAAGCCGGCGTAGTTGGTGGAGAAGAAGACGGTGTGGACAACACAGCAGTTGGTAAAGAGAAACTCTATACCACTCCGGAAGATATGGTAGAAGTCCACGAAGCGTTAAACGGCAAGGGTCGTTTTATGTTTGCCGCCACATTTGGCAATGTGCATGGTGTCTACAAACCCGGAAATGTCCAACTGAAACCAACCATCCTGAAGGAAGGACAGGACGCAGTTACTTCCAAATATGGTGACACCGCCTCATTTGACCTGGTTTTTCATGGCGGCAGTGGCTCCTTGCTCTCTGAAATTCATGAAACACTGGATTATGGCGTCATCAAAATGAATATCGACACTGATACTCAGTATACTTTTACACGCCCTATCGTCGATCATTTCATGAAGAATTATGATGGTGTGCTCAAAGTGGATAATGAAGTGGGCTCGAAAAAAGTATACGATCCACGCGCCTACCTGAAAAAAGCAGAAGATTCCATGGCACAGCGTATCGTACAGGCTTGTGAAGATCTCAAATGTGCCGGAAAAACCATTTTCACAAAATAAATTTCTCTCATCCACTCCAGTCCTCCTCAATTCTAGAGGAGGATTCTCTTCACTAATCAATTTACCGCCAGTTCAAAGTAATCAAAGTCCAGTTGACATATTAAGAAATTTTTAAAGGGCTTAGCAAGGAATTATGCCTGAATTTAGCGATTGAAATCCTTCAGTGCTGTTTGTTCTGTGGGGTAGATTTCAGCTTTTCGATCCAGACAAACCATATGGAATACATTGAAAACCGTTTCATTGGATTCACAAAGTCCTATTTTGATTTTTTGTCCTTTCAATCGTTTACAAAGCCCCAGTAGAACACCCAGCCCACCTGACGTAATGAATTCCACTTTTTGAAGATTGATCAAGATGGCCTTGATTTTGTGTTCCTGTACTATTTTAAGGATCTGTGCATAAAAGCTACGTGCTTTTTTTTCCTTCAGATCTCCTCTGACCTCTACAATACAAGTCTTACCTTGAATACGATGAGTCAGTTCCATAGCCATTCTATTTGAAGTTTGTAATTGCTTCTTCTTCGGTATCAAAAATTTCTATTATCTGGTGCAAACCCACTTTGTCAAAGGTAGAAGCAAGATGAGGGTTCAGTTGACAAAGTGAAAATCCTTTTGTTTGCTTCAATGCTTCTTTAAAAGCAGCGAAGATAACGCCCATTCCCGAAGAATCGATAAATTCTACTCTACCGAGATGGAGCACAAATGCTTTCAGGTGCTCGTCATTTAAAAAAGAAGCAACATATGCTTGGAGTTCTTGTGATTTGATATTCACCAGATCTCCTTCAATGTAGATAGTACAAATATCCCACTGGATACGTGATTGCAAATTCATGGACTTCATATCATTCAAGCTCAATAGGATGAATTAAGAACCTGTTTGAACAACCGGATTTTGCTGCAAAACTGCCTCGTTGGCGTCTGTCTTGAAAATTTTCATTTCATCAAATTTGCTCTACCAGTTCTGGATTGCTTTTTTCAAAAAGCTTGCCATCAATAAACACTCTAATCACAGAAACTTATTCTATTTTTAAAGGGATTGATCACAACTTGGGCCATTTCTTGATGGGCAAGCTGATCGCAGCCCGGTCCATTCTACAAAAGTTATTGATAATGATTCCAAATAAGTAGGATGGGCTTGTCGGGGTTGGTCATATTTTCGGCCAGTTGCGCAAAAACAATTTTCCCTCCTTGGTAAGGGGAGGAACAATTTTGGGTGGCCGAAAATATGATCATGTCCGGCTTGTCCATCAAAAAAATGTGTGTGGCTGAAAATATGATCAAGCCTTTTTAAAATGCTTATAAAGCAACGACAAGTAGAAATGTTAGGAAATGATATAAAATCAGTGAGAGACATTATCTGAATGTTAAAAAATGATATATAATTGTATAAAATCAATGAGGGTGTTTGAATTTGATGGATTCGTCACAAAAACTTATTGCCTTTGCTAGATAAATGAAATAAATAAACCGCAAACTGGAGATAAAAAACAAAGTATGTATTTCTACTTTTTCGTTTTTCCTGTAGCATGGAATACCTGATTTGATCTTCCTTTTGGAAGTCACACATGAGGAGGAGAGCCACTTTTATAAGGAGATAAAATGGCTAAAAAGATCTTCAGAATTCCGGCAGAGTGCAAAAACTTAAATCCGTATTTTTGGGATTTAAAACAAGCAGCCTGTGAGGAATTAAAACAAAATGGAATTTCGACAGAGCCTTCCAAAGCTGGACTTGGGACCTTACAAGACATCTGTGATAAAAACCCCAAAGGCCCATTGGCCCTCTATGTCTCAGAGCTACAAAAGAGTTCTCGCATGAATAAAGAAGCACTCTTGGCATATGACATGGAAATCTCCGAAAGAAACGAATTCACAAAATCTGTGGAAACCAAACAAGCCATCAACAATAACCAAGAGACATCTGATCTTGCAATAGAGGCAGGAGATACAGACTGGGATTCGTTAGACAACCATGATGAATTTGAAGAATCCGCAGACCTCAATTTCGATGAATACCTGGACCAGTCTCTTGATCAAAATTAGCACACAACACCAATCAACTGCCTAAAAACTTCAATGCCTCTTCTTCAGTTGCATAGACCGGGATTAATTTATCCAGGCGTGCAGATCTTAGAATTTCAAAAATGTAATTGGTGGATTGGCAAAACACCAATTTCATTTGGTTTGTCTGAACTTTCTTGTAGATATTCACCAAAGCTCCCAAACCAGAAGAATCAACATTGTCTGTCTGCTGGAAGTTAATCGCCAGTGCTTCGACGGAATACTCTGTCAACAAATCAAAGACGTATGATTCCAGCTCTCGTCCTCCCTCATTAATCAGTTCTCCTTGAATTTTCACAATACAGATATTGTCTTGCACACGGTATGATAGAATCATATGCCTCTACTCAAATTTGATATTTTTTCCGTTTGCGATATAGAGTTGCAGGTGACATGCCTAATAGTGCTGCTGCTTTTCCTTTATGAAAATTAGCTTGTTCCAAAGCGATTAAAATAGTTTCTTTTTCACTTTTAGGATTCACCACTGGCTGCGGTGCGACAATAACAGATTTCGTTCGTAATTTACTGGGAAGATGTTCCACTTGCAATAGATTTTCTTTACTGACAGCAAATGCATATTCAATTCCATGATACAGTTCGCGAACATTGCCTGGCCATGGATAATCGAGTAACTGTTTGAGTAACTCAGCGGAAATCCCCTGGACTTGGCGGTTTTCTCTTTTATTGAGCAGTTCAATAAACGAACTTACCAAAAATGGGATATCATGAGAACGCTCACACAAGGGTGGTAAGTTCAACGAAACAACATCCAGACGGTAGTAAAGTTCTTCACGAAATAATTTATCCTGTACCATTTTTTGTAAATCTCTGCTGGTTGCAGCAACAATCCGGACATCCACATGAATCGATTTAGTCCCACCAACATGCTCAAACGTTTGTTCTTGCAAAACCCTCAATAGTTTTACTTGTAGTTCCACTGGAATTTCACCAATTTCATCTAAAAACAAAGTTCCTTGATGGGCCAATTCAAAACGTCCTGGTTTGGTACGATCTGCCCCCGTAAAAGCGCCACGATCATGACCAAAGAATTCACTTTCCAGTAAATGAGGAGAAATGGCGGCACAATTGACAGCATGGAATGGTTTTTGTGCCCTGTGGCTCCTTTCGTGGATTTCCCGTGCCAGCAACTCCTTGCCTGTCCCACTTTCTCCCTGAATCAAGACAGTAGCATTGCTCGAAGCAATATTATCCACAATCTGAAAAATTTCTTTCATCTTGAAATCAGAACTAATCAGCCTGCCAAACATGACACCACTGATTTTTTTTCGGAGGAGACGTTCTTCTTCCCGTTGATCCCGGAAAAGTAGCAACCGATTTCCTTGTGAGGCACCATCTAATGGAATAATAGAAAGACTAACGGGAATCACGGCACCAGAAGGACACAACAGTTGTGTCTGGATATCGGAAACTTTTGTCTCCTGGCTCATATGTTTTGCCAATATACCAGAAGGCCCAGCAACCTGCCACCCCAACAAAGCAGAAGCTGGTTTATCCAGAGATTCTTCCTCAGCCACCCCTAACATCAGGCAGGCTTTGGTAGATATCATTTTTACCAAAAAATGTGAATTCAACGTCACCACTCCCTCTGCCATGCCATCAAATGTGCTTTTCAATAACTGGTAGGCACGTTCCTTTTCTGCCGCTTCCTGCTTCAATTTCGTAGCATAAGAGATGAGCTGAAACGTATGCTTGACCACTCCCCGCAATTCGCAAACATTGACCGGTTTTCTTAAAAAAGATTGCACACCGAGATCATAGCATTTTTCAATTTCAACATCTGTGTCATACCCAGTCAATACGATAATTGAAGAGGAATTCCCAATTTCTGGTTTCAGGGCATTTAAAAATTCAATTCCTCCCATCTCTGGCATTTTCAGATCTAAAATAATCACCTGAGGATTTTGTTTTTTCAGAGTGTCCAGCCCTTCCTGGCCATTCCCTGCCGTTAATATTTCATATCCTTCTGTAGACAAACTGGCTTTCAGTACTTCCCGCACCAGCATATCGTCATCAATAATCAACAATTTTTCCATAATTTCTTGCTAAGTTTTCGATATTCTGTTACCGATTAGCTAAATTCTGTCCCTGAATTGATAACCCTTTACGAGACATTGCTCATGGATTCGACACTTTCTATTGTTGCTGATTTGATTTGCAAAGCAAAGCAAATTTTATTCATTACGGGTGCTGGTATCTCTGCTGACTCTGGACTTCCCACTTATCGAGGCATTGGAGGACTATATAATGATAACTATACTCAGGAAGGCATGCCTATCGAGGAAGCACTCAGTGGCCCTATGTTTTTAAGACGTCCTGAAATCACCTGGAAATACCTGTGGCAAATCGGAGCTGCCTGCCAAAATGCTTCTTTCAATCGGGCCCATGAAGTGATTGCCTCCATTGAACAGAAAAAGCCAAACTCCTGGGTATTGACCCAAAATATTGATGGTTTCCACCGTAGTGCTGGATCAAAAAATCTGATTGAAATCCATGGAGATGCTTTTGATCTTTATTGTATGGAATGTTCCAACCCCTATGATGCCCAACAATTATTCGGTCAAGACGCAAACTCTCTCAATTTGCCTCCCCGCTGCTCTCAATGCAATGGAGTGATTCGTCCCAAAGTGGTTCTGTTTGGTGAGATGCTGCCAACCAAAGAAGTTGGCCTTTTGTATCAACTGGCAAACCTTCAACTGGACTTGGTGTTTACGATTGGCACTTCAGCAGTATTTCCTTATATTGTTGAACCCGTCATTCGGGCAAGCCGATCAGGCATTCCGACCGTTGAAGTCAATCCCAGTCAGACGGAAATTTCCAGTTACGTCGACCACCGTATTGAAATGGGAGCGGCAGCCGCCTTTGATCAGCTATGGAAAATGGTACAGGATAAAATCTAAAATCAGTTCATACCTGCTTCTCTATTGGAAACAATTGATTCACACCGATGGCTCTCAACAATTCATAAATTGTTGGATTGCATCCAATGATTTTAAATTTTTTTCCCACTGCCTTGGTTCTCCGATAAACACCAAGCAGTACGCCAATGGATGCTGAATCAATCGTTTGGATCTTTTCTAAATCGAAGATAAGATCTGTCCAGGCGGTATTGGTTCCATGCTTTTCCTTAAAAACCTCAATTAATTCCTTGCGCATGGTGGCGACATTCGAAATATTTAAATCGACTTGAAGAGAGAAAAACCAGGATCCCTCTATATATTTGACAAGAAAAAATGAAGTTCGGGTTATATCTGGTTCCTTTTTCGTTTCCTTCTTCGGTTCCTCTACTTGATTGACCTGGAACACCTCGTACAAATTACACAGCCTCAATGTGTCACAAACGAATTCATTGCAATTAATCACACGAAACCCCTTTTTCTTTTTTGCGTATCGCTTGTATAAACTGACCAGGATCCCAATGCCGGAAGAATCCAACATATCCGATTGTTTCATATCCACTCGAATCTCTTTCCAATCTTGATCCTGATCCAGTTGTTCCAAAGCGGATTTCAGATCAAGCTTCACGGCAGAAAAATATTGACTGACCAGGTTGATCATACACGATACTACCCAGGTATCTCCATTTTTGTGAACGATGATTCCCTTTGCAGCCATAATTATCAACCTTTCATTGCTATATTTATGGTAAACTGTATTAATCCTTATTTTAATCGTAATCTTAAATCCTTTAATCTGGAGATTATGATTAGTGTCGGATGGGGTTTTGTACACTTTTTTGTTGAATACTCATACTAAGTCATATAGGTTTTGACACAATTTTTGCAGAAAACGATGATTAATGCAAGAGACATGGAACATCGTTAATTTAATAGGAAAATTTATTTTCTTTCTGGTACATTAATTTTTTTCCAGTCTCAATAAACAATACTTCAGACAGTTTTTGGAGCCTGCGTGGCCCCGCTTGATTTTCAAGATTTAAAAGATTTTTAATATTATAGTCCCCTAAATCTTCTTTGATCCTGATTTTATCAGCGTCCTATCAAATTGTATGAACTATTGAATAAAGAACAAACAACTCAGTCAATAAAAAGAATTATACATAAAGGAGTGTTCATGTGGAGCAGACAAAAATATGAAATGGTTCGCCTGGAACTATCCAGTTTGAATTTACAGAATGCTGGTTTTTTTAGAGAATTCATTGACGACATCATCACCGAGGGAAATGATCACATCATCATTGACCTTTCCAAATTAGAGTCAATTGGTAGTATTGGTATTGGCGTTCTTTTCTCTGTCCTGAAAAAAACCAAAGAGCTTGGTGGAGACTTACAAATAATCGGGGTCAACCAGCAAACTTTTGGCTTACTCAAAGTGGCAAAACTCGATAAAATAACCACCATTCATGCCAGAGAATAATCACTCAAATGAACAAACCACAAAAGATTTCCTGGAAAAAATCCCCAGACATTGTTAAAGAAAAAGAACAATCCTTTAAAATTTCAATTGTTAGTGGGTAGCAATCAATATGGGCAGGCTGGATATTGAAAAATTTCATGATCCCGAACAGCATCGACTCTTCATGAAGCATCTGTTGCATGAGATGTCCGCTTTCGAGACAATGCTGGAGCATGGCATGATCGAATCGGACATTCGCAGGATTGGTGCTGAACAGGAAGTCTTCATTGTGGATCGTTCCCATCGCCCTTATTTACGTGCCTGCGAAATCCTGGAGGAAATCAAGGACCCACACTTCACCACAGAACTGGCTCAATTCAACCTGGAATTCAATCTGGACCCTGTCGTTTTTGAAGGAACCTGCCTCAGTCACTTGGAGCAGCAAATCTATCATTTGCTTGACAAGGCACGAACCATTGCGGCTCAGTATGATGCCGAGATTGTACTGGCAGGAATTTTACCAACGATCTGTCAGGCGGATTTAGATCTTTCCTGCATCACGCCCAAGCCCCGTTATTTTGCCTTGAACAATGCTGTCACTGAATTACGAGGCAGTTCTGAATACAAACTCCAATTGACCGGTTTGGATGAACTGCACCTCAAGCTCAACTCTGTGATGGCAGAAGCATGCAATAGCAGTTTCCAACTCCATTTTCAGGTCAGTTCACCAGAGTTTGCCCAATACTATAATATCGCCCAAACCATCACTGCACCGATTTTAGCCATTGCGGCCTACTCGCCTATACTTTTTGGAAGACGCCTATGGAAAGAAACCCGAATTGCTCTATTTCAGAATGTGGTGGATACTCGCAGTGTGGGCAATCAGTTGCGCAATCGAACCCACCGAGCCAGTTTTGGAAAAAAATGGGTGGATGATTCGATTCTGGAACTCCTCCGGGAAAATGCAGCTCAATTCCGCATCATGATCAGTACCGAACTAGAAGAAGACAACCTGTTGGAAAAAATCAAACAGGGAATTCCTCCCCAATTTGCCGCATTACAATTGCACAACGGAACTATTTACCGTTGGAATCGTCCTTGTTATGGAATTTTAGACGGAAAACCTCATTTGCGCATTGAAAATCGAGTTTTGCCGGCAGGCCCGACTCCGCTGGATGAAATCGCCAATGCTGCGCTTTTTTTTGGAGCGATGTACGGCATAGCATCTGAATATCCCAATTTGACCAGCATCATGAAATTTGATGATGCCAAAGCCAATTTTTTTACAGCCGCCCAGCAAGGAACCAGTTCCCAGATTACCTGGATGCACCGCAAAATCTATCCTGTCAAGGAATTGATCCTCAAAGAGATTTTACCACTTGCCAAAGAAGGATTGCAAAAAGCTCATATTGTTTCAGCAGATATCGATCGTTATCTAGGAGTGATTGAAGAGCGGGTCTCCCAGGAAAAAAACGGAGCCATCTGGCTGCTCAGTTCCATTTTGAAATTTCAGAAACAAACCACCCCCGATCAGATCATGAGGTCCCTTGTGGCCACTTCGATCAAACGGGAAAAAGAAAGAAAACCTGTCCATCAATGGCCCCTGCCGGAACTGGAAGATCTGGGCAGGTGGGAAAACGCCTCTTCCCATGTAGAACACATCATGTTCACGGACTTGTACACCGTTCATCCCGAAGAATTACTGAGCCTCGTAGCCAAACTGGTGGAATGGCACCATATCCGGGATATTCCTGTTGAAGACCAATTCGGACAGTTGGTGGGAGTGGTTCGATACAGCACCATGCTCTCTTACTTCCTTCAACATTCCTTCCAGGACAATGAACAGCTCATTCCAGTTAAAGAAATTATGGAAAAAGCTCCATTCACTCTCCAACCGGATACTCCTACCATCGATGCCATCCATTCCATGATCGAAAGAAAAGACACCACCATTCCTGTGGTCACCAATCAACATTTAGTGGGCATGCTCCTGGACAATGGATTCAGTTATATTCTGGGACAAATCTTCAAAGAGCAGCTTCGTGGGAAAAATGAGCAAGATTTATCAACTTTCCTGCCAGACTTGACAGTCGAACAAATGATGAACCAGGAATGCTGTCTTATAGATCCTGAGATGTCGGTTGGTCTAGTCGCAGAAAAAATGATCCGTGACTCTCATTCTTATGTGTTTGTAACCAATCCTCAGCATGAATTGCAAGGAGCAGTTTCTTACCGGATTATTTTGCGACATGTGATCGATCTGTCTGACCCCTATTCGACTTCTATTGGACAGATTATGAAAAAAGATCTGATCACCACTCAGCCTGATGTTTCTGTCCTTTCCGCCATTGCTTTGATGCTGGAGAAAAAAATTGGCTGCCTTCCTGTGATAGCAGGAAAACAGCTACTTGGGATGTTGACCGAACACGACCTGGGGAAACTGGTGCACTCTCTCCTGGTTGAAGCCTTTCCTGACAAGCTTTAATAATTTTGAAAAAAACACTCTTGTTTGATCATCGCTTCCAGGTCATTTTTTAATTCTTCGATTTCTAAAAGAAGGATATTCAACGAAAGGCTGGTATGCCAGTCACTTCATTGCCAATAATCAAGCGGTGGATATCCTCAGTCCCTTCGTAGGTATTTACCGTTTCGAGGTTCAGTAAATGACGGATGACGGGGTACTCATCAATGATTCCATTGGCCCCGAGCATGTCTCTGGCATCTCTTGCACAATCTAGGGCCATGCGGACATTGTTCATTTTCCCTAAAGAAACCTGGTGGGGTTGCAGACGTTTTTGCTCTTTCAAACGACTAAGCTGTAAGGCAAGCAACTGGGCTTTTGAGATTTCCTGAACCATCTTAGCCAGCTTGACCTGAATCAGTTGATAGGCAGCAAGCGGTTTGTCAAACATAATCCGGTTTTTGGTATAATCCAGGGCAGTGTGGTAGACCGCATTAGCTGCGCCAATGGCTCCCCAGGCAATGCCATACCTCGCTTGAGTCAGGCAGGAAAGAGGGCCTTTCATGCCTACTGCATGAGGAAGGATGGCTTCTTCAGGAACAATACAATCTTCGAAATGCAACTCCGAGGTAACACTGACACGTAAAGAAAACTTTCCTTTCATCAGACTGCTGCTGAAGCCCTTTGTACCTTTTTCCACAATAAATCCTCGTACTTTCCCGTCCAGCCTTGCCCAGACAAGGGCAATGTCTGCCATATTGCCATTGGTGATCCACATTTTGTTGCCGTTGAGACAATATCCGTCAGACACCTTTTCTGCTTTGGTGAGCATTCCCGATGGGTTGGAACCATAATCAGGTTCTGTCAATCCAAAGCAGCCAATCAATTCTCCTGTAGCCAATCTGGGCAAATATTTTTCTTTTTGTGCTTCTGAACCATAGGTGTGAATGGGCCACATCACCAGGGCTCCCTGTACCGAACAGAAGGAGCGAATGCCAGAATCTCCTCTTTCTAACTCTTGCATCAATAAACCATACTGGACTTCACCCAGACCAGCACAACCATATCCATGCAGGTTGGCTCCATAAAACCCCATCTTGGCAAATTCTGGAATCAGGTGTTCTGGAAAGGTTTCCGTTCGATGTGCTTCCTGGAGAACAGGCAGTACTTGTTTTGTCACAAAATCACGTACTGTCTGGCGGGTGAGCAGTTCTTCTTCACTCAATAACGAGTCAATATCTATGTAGTTGAGAGATTCATAGGGGGACATTTGTTTTCTCCTGTTGCTTAAGAATCAGCCGCTTTGTTAAAACTTTCCGTCAAGCGTTCTACAGAAACCTGGAAAGATTGATGGGCTTCTTCCTGTTTTTCATCCTTTGGCGCTTTGCTTGACAATTCAGTACGTACCTTCTGCAGGCAATCCTGGGGTTTGTCAAAAACCTGTGCTTTTTTCTCATGTTTCAGGTGCGGTTGAAAAAAAATCACATCATAACAGTATTGTGCAAAGCCAATGAGCATGCTCATCTCTAAAGAATCCATGTTATTTTTACCCATAATTGGATTGATCAACTCTTCAAACTTTCCAAGCAGGCTGAGTAGGTTATCAGTGGCAATTTGTTTGCCACTGTTCATCATCTGGAACAGGCGGATTCTTTGCAGTTCAATAGCGGCTTGTCTGCTGAATTCCGGGCTTTTTTTCAAGCCAGATGTGAATTTGATGTGCTCTCCCAGCCTCTTTTGGAGTGGAAGCACATGGGAAGCTCCAATGGATAAGGTCGGAATCACCTTAGCGATGATACTTCGAAAGTGTTCATTGGAGAGGGCTGTATCTTTCATGGTGGTATCAAATAATTTGTCAGCAGGTACTTTCAGGGCGAGCAAGGCATTGATCTTAGATTTCGTGTTGTTGGTTGTGGCAGGGATCGCATACTTCAAATACTCGCAAAGACCAATATCGGTCGCAAATTTCCTGGAGAACGTGGCCGTTTCCGATAAGTGCTTGGTACATTCCGGTTCTTTGAGGCTGGCGTTATAAAATTGACACAATTTATGAGTGGATTCTACCGTTTTTAATTTGATTTGAGCAATCCAGTTGACAATGTTAGTACTCAAAAAACCAGCTTCTATTAAAAAATAGAGTTGCAATAGCAGTTGATTATATTGCTCAATAGCACCTTTGAGTGCCATAGCGTCTCGTGGGGGAGTGATATAATTCATGCATTGCTGGATGGCAGCCTGCCGGTTGCTGATTTTTTTATCCAAAATCTCACTTTTACTGCCATCAATATTATTTTTGATTGCCTCTGTTTTAGCGCCTGTATTGAGCAGGCTCTTTCCATTGCAAATCGGATCATTTTGTGCAATGTTTCGTACTTTTTTGCCAGAGACATCAAACAGGCCTCCCTTGGTTTTCCAGGCGTCATAAATTTTATCTGCTGCCTTTTGGGCTTGTTCTACCAGTTCCTTCTCTGTTTGCATGAAAGGTGTGTAGTCAATGATTTGTCGTGCAACCGCCTGGTAGTCGTAATTTTCTTTCCCCATATATCCTTTTTATTGTTGATCATTTGTCAGTATTTTTCTCTTTTCTCTTTTCAATTGCCATAAATTTTTGAAAATTTCTAATCTATTTTTACATAAGAGAATTCTTGTGGCAGAAGAATTTTTATTTTTTCCCATAAGACATGCCTTATTTTGCATAAGAATTCTACCCTAAAATGGCTATTTTTATGTTGGCATACTTTAAGCAGATTGTCTTGGAAAGAATGACAGAATTTTAGAATCTGTTTGGAAAAAATGGTTCGTGGCGAAAAATCGATCTCGTTGTGCGGATTTTTGAGAAAAGTTAAGTCGAATCGCCAGCCTATTTAACAAAAATCTTCTCAAAACAGACGCCAACGAGAGGGCTTTGCAGCAGAATCAGGTTTTTCAAACAGGTTTTCAGAATATGGAGATTCGCAACACCATGAAAAAAGGGATATATGTTTGGTTTGAAGAAAAAAAAACAATATTCATACAGTTATGAACATTCAACAAAACGCAATGATTGGGAAAATGCATTGGAGGAACTATTGGTAGAAGTCGTCTGCCCAGCAAGATGCGGAGTGGCCATCATTTCCAACACCTCCAAAACCAGTAGCGACGACGCAGTTGGTGAAAATTTTGGAAAGCTCAATTTTCGGATCAAAAATCAATTGCCTCCTGCGTTATCCAAACAAATCCGGAGTCTGAGCACTCAACAATTTGCTCAGATATTTGCCGCCCAAGATAAATTGAAACCTGTGATTTTTGACTGCTACAAGATGAAGAATTTGGGCTTACCCAACAACACTCTGGTGTATTTTATTGAACAAAATCATAAAAAAGCCTTGGTTGTTTTTGCCCCTCCTATTTTGCAAAGAGAACTGATCCGTCTGGTACAAAGGATCAGTGATATCCTAAAAAGACCGGAGAAAGTGATCAAAGAAGTCAAGACTCCTGTTCCTGGATACATTCCTGTGCATCAGTATGCTACTACCAACTTGAAACTATTGAAAGACCGGTTAAACTATCTGGATGGAAGAGAGCATCTCAATCCCAGGGAACTCCTGGAAATTCAGGATCTTGAAAAATTCATTATTACAAAAATGAGTGACTATTTCTAAACCTTTGGTTTTTCTCCACAGTCGTATACCTTCTATTGAGTTTCTCTATTTCCTCATCTACCACTCCTGACACCTGGATGATTTTTCATATCATCCAGGTGGCTCCTCGACTAAGTATATCTTCGGATAACAAAAATTGAAAAATTGTGCTAATAAATTCTGTTTGACCACAATGAGGGAATCTTATTTAGAGAAGACTGTATGTCAAATGCGAGAATCACAGCTCATAACCTGAAGCTAAAATGGTCTGAAGGACAGATCATCCGTCTGGATGCAGAAGGTCGATGGGGATCATTCCGGGATGAAGATCATTTTTATCGCCGGACCATGGCGGGTGAAGTGGTGTTGCGCCAGGGAAGAGGGTATATTGACTATTCCCCTGAACAAGCCGAAGCGTTGCATCAGAAAATTCTGCAATTTCTGGAAGACGTGGACAAGGCTGCTGAGAATCCATCATTTCCCATGACTTTTTATGGAGAACAAGGAGAGAAATCCGTCTTCATGGAGCGTCTTCACAAAGCTTTGCAGTGGTCGCCTGCAAAATATGCAGAGGAAATGACACGATTTTACGAGGCTTACCCTGAGGCCATTGAGATTTTACCTCCAGACCGATATCAGGACTTGGTCCTTTTGCCTGTCTTGGGATGTCCTAATAATCAGTGTACTTTTTGTGCGTTTTATCAAGACCAGCAGTTTCAGATTCTGCATCAAGACGCATTTGCAAAACACATTGAACGGGTAATTGCTCTGTTTGGCAAGGCGTTGGCAGGAAAAAAAGGCCTTTTTTTAGGAGCAGCCAGTGCGTTATCAATGCCACAGAAAAAGTTAGTGGAATGTCTGCAGATCGTTAATGGAACTTTTGGCAAATTTCCTCACGGAATTGCTACTTTCCATGATGTGGATCATGCGCCTGTGCGAAAACCAGAGGATTATGCTGTTTTGGCCGATGCAGGATTGGAGCATGTGACCATTGGTTTGGAAACAGGAGATCCAGAGCTGAGAAAAAGTTTTAACAAGAGTGAAAACATTGTTCGCCTGATAAAGGCCGTTCACGATCAGAAATCTGCTGGAATTCGATGTGCCATTACAGTTTTGATTGGAGTTGGAGCCCAGAAAATAGATATCCATCGTACGGCAACCAGCCACGTGATCCAGGCGATGGAACTGGATAAACAAGATTTGATCTATCTGTCACCTCTCGAAGGAACAATGGCTGTTGCAGAGCTTGATGCTGAAATGGAATTGTTTCAGCAAACATTATCTACGGTGACTGCTGCGCAAATCTCTCCCTATCTAATTGATAAGTTTCGCTATTTTGCATGATGTGAGATATGGATTGTGTCATGATTCAAAACTCTACTCCTATCCAAGTTTGGGAGAATCCATTGCCAACTGATGTGGGCAATTCTGTTGAAGAATTTCTCTCCAAACTGGGAGGCCCTACCTTATTGTATCTCCCAGGAAGGGATCATTCCCGTATCAGGGCTGTTTCTACTTTGCTGCATGGCAATGAACCTTCAGGAGTTCGAGCAATACATCATTGGATTCGCTCAGGAGAAAAACCTGTTGTGGATTTACTGTGCTTTGTGGGTTCTGTCAAAGCAGCCTTGGCTGCTCCCAAATTCACACACCGGGCCTTACCCTGGCAGAAGGATTTAAACCGCTGTTTTCTTCCTCCCTTTCACGGTACTGAAGGACAAATTGCAGAATTCTTGATTGAGAAGTTGCTGGAAGCAAAACCGGAAGCTTTGATTGATATCCATAATACTTCTGGCAGAGGACCTGCTTATGGCTTGTCGCTTGAGGAAGACAACACACACAAAGCATTGGTTTCTTTATTTTCCGATACACTGGTGATTACGCACTTACGATTGGGAACCCTCATGGAGTTGGCAGAAAATCATTTTCCCTCAGTCACGATTGAATGTGGAGGAGCCAAAGATCCAGATTCTCACGCAGTGGCCTTAAAAGGTTTAGAACGTTATGCCACTACAGAATCAGTGCTTACTCTGGATGGAATATGGATGGGAGAAGTGTTGAACAATCCAGCCCGTTTAGAACTGTGTGACGGAGCGAAAGTCGCTTATGCGAGAAATCCAGTACCGGATGTTGCCTTGACCTTGCCGGAAGAAGTGGAGGAGTATAATTTTGGTATTCTCAACCCTAGAGAAGTGCTCGGCTGGCTTGGCCCCCTTGGCTTGAAAATGTTGTGCGTTTATGACGCTGAAGGAAAAAATGTGTTGCCTGAATACTTCACAGAACGGAATGGTTGTTTGTTTGCAACACGTCCACTCAAGCTGTTTATGGTGACAACTAACCCAGAGATTGCTGAAAGTGACTGCCTCTGTTATGTGGTTGCTGCCGATGAAAAATAAAATTTCTATCATTTTCTAACATTCCCAGGTTTCTTCCGATTAGATTTCTATCATTTTCTAACATTCCCAGGTTTCTTCCGATTAAATTTCTATCATTTTCTAACATTTCTCCACTTTGTGCAGTCAGCCCTTTTTCATCTTTCCCCTAACCCATTGTAATTATTTAACTTTATTTATGGTAAGCTTTTTGAAATAAAAGCCAAGTGTATATTTCGCCACTCGGAAGGAAACATTTTATGGGACGTGGATGAAGCATTCCGGCGTCCCATAAAATGGCAAGAGTTGATGTAGAATAACAAGGAATAGAATATTTAAGTAAAAAATACAGAATGAAATTATCACACCGCCTGGAAGGCGACATTTGTGTTGTTCATATTGATGGTGAACTGATCCGGGAGCAAGCACCTGAATTTCAATTATATCTGATTGAGTTGTTGAAGACAGATCATCTCAAAGGACTTGTCATCGACATGAGCGAGGCGATTGCTATTGATTCTGCTGGGATAGGCGCCTTTAAGGCCATTTTTCAAGAAGCAGAAAATATCAAAATCGGTTTAGCTTTTTGTCAGTTGGGTGGTGCAGTCCTGGATATCATCAAAATTACTAGTGTTGATGTATTAATCCCCGCCTACACAACAGAAACAGAAGCGATGGCGCATGTCACTAAAAGTGAAAAATGACATGATCCATCATTCAAGTGAAGTCACTTTTTAAAGGCAACTTCGTATCATTTTTCCAAGAAAATCAGTAAGTATCAAATGTGGCCAGGTAGCCATAATGATCGGAAACGATTGGAAAAAAGTAGTCTGTAAAAATGAGATCCATACTTTTGATTCGCAAAGGACTACCATTTTTTTTGAGAATATAATCAATCCTTTCTGGGTCATTGTGCTCCCACCCTGCAATTTTGCCACGGTGAGTGGGTTCATGAAATCTGTGAGGGGCCAGTTCGTGCCATTGGTCAATGTACTCTGTACTGCGAACCATGTGGTTGTAACCATGTGAGCCAGGGGTCACATTGAAATCCCCAACCAGCAAACCACCACGAACTCCAAAGTGTTCTCTGGAATAAACCAAGTGTCGGATGGCATCAAACTCTCCATAACAACCATTCTCTTGCCGATTCAGGTGAGCGTTGACAACGTGAAGCAACCCAAACCAGGGAACATCAATACAACTCATGGTCACATTTCTGGACATGAAATGGTCTTTACGGTGATCATGAGAAACATACGTCGAATAATTGTGATACATCGGATGTTTACTCATAATGGCGGTTCCTTCTCTCCATATTCCGAAGCCCACGTGACTCCAATCCTGAAACAGATTATAATGTAATCCCCAGCTTTGGAGGCGTTTAAAAATTCGGTGGGCCATGTTGCTGTGTGCCCAGCCATATGGGTATGTCATCTGTTCATAGATAGATTCTCCAACTTCTTGAAAGCAAACAATGTCCACTTGCTGTTGAGCAATGGCTTCTGAAATAATGTGTACCTCCCGATCATGGGCATGGACCGTATCCCAAAGGGACCAGCAATGATGTTCCTGATAGGTATGTAAGTTGAGAGTGAGTAGACGAAAGCCCATAAATTCCTTTTTAAAATTGTTTGAACAGTTTTCCAGGTCGTTCTGACTGGGTTCGCATGATTGTCATATTGTTCTTAAAGTTTGTAAGGCAGACCATAGCTTTGCGGCAATAGGGCCCACCGGATGATCCTTTCTGCGCATTAACAGGATTTGAACTTCCAGTTGGGTGGGTAGTGGATAATTGAGCACCACCAAGCGCCTGGCATCCAAATCCTCTCGAATCATGTGCTCCGGCATCATTCCCCAACCGGAACCAGCAATCAATAGATCTTTCTTGACAGAAAAATCATTGACGGTCCAATGGATACCACCAGATAACACCCCAATGGTTTTTCCCATCAAGTGCCGGCTCGAATCGCTAACAACGATTTGTACATATTGAAGCATATCCGATTTTTGCAAGGGCTCCTTAGACTGGGCAGGAGGATAATCAGGAGAAGATACTGGCAACATTTTGATTTTCATCCAGGGAATATCCTCCAGTTGGTCATTCCAGATAAATGACTCTGCCAAAGCCAAATCAGCATCCCCATCAATCAATCGTTCAATGGAGCCTCTTAGATTTTCAATGGACAGTTTGATCTGGGTCAATGGATTCTGTTTAGAAAATTGATTGATGACAGAGACAATTCCATCCAGTGGGCAAATGGCATTGATGGCCAGTTTGATTTCGGCTTCCTTGCCCATGGAAAGGTGCTCTGCTAATTGCTCCAGTTCTTCTGCCTGCAAAAGTACCAATTGAGCTTTATTATAAATTGCCTGACCTTCCGGAGTTAAGACGGGACGGTAACCTTCACGAGTGAAGATTTGCAGATTGAGTTCTTCCTCCAGATTTTTAATGGCATAACTGACGGCAGATTGAGCACGGTGCAGAACGTCGGCAGCCGCTCGAAAACTCCCTGATTCCAGGATAGCATGGAGTACTTTTAACTGATCTAAGGTCATTTCTTAGTATTGATCTAATAAATAGATTGAATTTATCAAAAACATATTCTTTTTATTTATCAAAAATCAGGACATAATGCAAAATAAAGATAAGTGTTACGATGAATGTTGATCCAATCACTCTTTAAAAAGGAGATACTCATGGGGTTATTAGTAGAAGGAGTCTGGCAAGACCAGTGGTATGATACCAAATCCAGCAAAGGGGAATTTATCAGGCAAGCTGCCCAGTTTCGAAACTGGATCACTGCTGATGGACAACCTGGTCCTACCGGTGAAGGAGGATTTGCCGCAGAAGCCAATCGTTACCATTTGTATGTTTCTTATGCCTGTCCCTGGGCCCACCGTACCCTGATTTTCAGGGCTCTCAAAAAGCTTGAGCAGGTGATTCCCATTTCCGTGGTTTCACCAGATATGCTGGAGAATGGTTGGGAATATCCAGAGACCGAAAATGGAACTGCTGATACGGTATATCATTTTAAATACCACTATCAGCTATATACGAAGGCGAATGCTCAGTACTCTGGTCGAGTGACGGTGCCAGTATTGTGGGATAAGCAGAAGGAAACCATTGTCAATAATGAATCTTCTGAAATCATCCGCATGTTCAATATGGCATTTGCCGCATATACAGATGATCAAACCGATTATTATCCAGAACACTTGCGTGCAGGCATTGATGAGATCAATGCTTTTGTTTATCAAAATGTGAATAATGGTGTGTATCGCTGTGGCTTTGCGACCACTCAGGAAGCCTATGAACGTGCATTTGATCGGTTATTTGAAGCCCTGGATGAGCTGGAAACCCGCCTGTCAAAACAGAGATATTTGATAGGAGCCCAGATGACAGAAGCCGATTGGCGTTTGTTCACAACCTTGATTCGTTTTGATGTGGTCTATGTTGGACATTTCAAAACCAATCTCCGGCGAATTGCCGATTATCCCAACCTGTCCAATTATGTGCGGGATTTATACCAATACCCAGGTGTGGCGAATACTGTCCATTTTGATCACATCAAACGGCATTATTACTATAGTCACCAGACGGTCAACCCCACTCGCATTGTTCCCAAAGGGCCTCAGTTCGATTTTCATGCCCCTCATGACCGAGGACGTTTTGTATAAGACAGGTACAGATGAACGCTGATTAACAGTATTTAAGAAAAGGAGAAAATTATGACGATGTTATCAACAGACCAAAATCTAAACCACGTGGAAACACAATCAACACCTGATGCAAAGAGAGAGGTATTGCAAGTGATTGCAGCACAACAAACATCCGATGGTGCCGGAGTGAGTTTAAAACGCAGCATTGGCAAACATTCTCTTTCAGAGCTGGACCCCTTTTTGTTATTGGATGAATTCAGATCTGATAATCCCAACGACTATATTGCTGGATTTCCGCCACACCCCCATCGTGGTTTTGAAACCGTAACTTACATGCTGGCTGGTTCAATGCAGCATCAGGACAGCAATGGAAATACCGGAAATCTGACAGCCGGCAGTGTCCAGTGGATGACCGCAGGACGGGGAATCATTCATTCAGAAATGCCTCAACAGGAGAATGGATTGATGTGGGGTTTTCAGCTTTGGGTCAATCTACCAGCCAAAGAGAAAATGTGTGCTCCTCGTTATCAGGATATTCCTCCTGCAGATATCCCGGAATATACTTTGGAAAATGGAGCCCAGATCCGAGTAATTGCCGGAACATCCAATAGCGTGGAAGGTCCTGTCAAAGATATTGTGACTCGCCCTCTTTATCTGGATGTCCACCTTCCTGCCAATAGCACATGGAGTCATGTCATCCCCGCCGACCATACTGCTTTTGTGTATGTGTTTGAAGGAGAAGGCAGTTTTGGGAAAACAAACAGCAGTGAAGGCAAAAGAATCACCAGCAATCACCTGGGTATACTAGCTAAAGGGGAGAGTGTGGCAATAGGAACAGGGGAGCAGTCTGTTCGCTTTTTACTGTTAGCCGCACAGCCCTTGAATGAGCCCATTGCCCGCTATGGCCCCTTTGTAATGAATACCAGGACTGAGATTGAACAGGCATTTCAAGATTATCAAAATGGGACTCTGGCTGGTTGATTTTCAGGGCAGTCCACTCAACCGTTGATGAGCAGGGGGAACGATAATTCCCCCTGAATTTGTTAAAATGTGTCTCGTGTTTTCATGTGTCTATTTTTCATCCCTTTGTTCTTTGGATTTGGAGTCTTGACTCAGACCAGTGAACTCAGGCAGACGGTGGCTGGATCGTCGCAAATTTGATGACACCCATACTATCGACGGATCTGTCAAAGATCGTGTAATAATTGTTCATCAAGGGCAATCCCAGGATCGATTGGTTGGCACCTCCTTGCTGCTGGCCACTCATTTTAAAAAACGCCTGTCCTGGCGCAGGAGAGTTCACCTGCCAATAAGTTTGCGGTGAACAGGTCAGCGTCACATCTTCTCCATTCTCACCTTCCAGAACGAAGTTAATGTTCGGCCAACTTTGGAGGTTGAGCTGTTCAACGGGAAATCCCTGCGGATTTTTTGGCTGGCTGATCAAGCGATTGAACTCATTTATACTCTCAGCAAAGTTCGGATTGAGATTACCCAGGGATTCAAACAGCCCCTGGTAGAGATCGTAGGATAATGCTAAAGAGTTCGTTCCGCTGTCTACAATGGAATTGGTAAAGGCATAAGGTTCATATTGAGATTGCAGAGGAAGCGCCTGAACAGGTTCGCCACCCTCTACCTGAGCATATTTCAGGTTCGTATTGTAATATGCATCGTGAAGCACCTTGATTGTTTTGAAATCTCCTTGATATAGACCCGTTTCCTCTTCTCCTCCTCCCAGGATAAAAAAGCCCTGGTTCAGCGGATCTTTCAGGGCATTTTCGACCGTTTCGCTAGCACTGGTTACGTTGACACTCGACCTAAGGGTATAAAAGGCAAATTTGTTGGCAGTGATCCCACTCTCTTCCAACTCCGTGAAATAAGGAGTGATATCCTGTTCTGGCTGAGTTGCTAAGAAGCGCTGGAATTGCTGAATACCGACAGCAGTGTCCTGAATCTGAAAGGGCCAAGGATAGGTGACAGGAGGATGAACGCCATGTTGTTCCAGGTAATTCTGGAGATTATAACCGTTGTTCAAGACATTGTAGGCCAGACCAAGGATACCATCAGCCTGACCAAAATTTCCCTGTTGCTGATCTGCAGTGATCGCCAGGGGAGACTGCTTCAGGGTGACATTGTTTCCCTCAACGCCCATAGTGACACTGGTTAAAACAACCGGCCCTGCCCATCCACCAGTACCATAGGTGATATCCTGGGCAAGGCTTGTGGGTTTGAGATTGTTATCATTCTGGGGATTATAAGCCGTTTCTTTGACAGCAAGAGTGCTGCTTCCGGTGTCAAGGATCACATTGGCCGGGCTGTTTGCACTGCCCACCAGAATTTGAGCGGTATAATCGCCACTTTCAAAAATGTTGGTAATGGGAATCTTTACAGTTTTTGTGCTTGCTGTACTCATACAATTTCTCCTTTTGAATAGGGATGGTTGCCGATGTGGTTCTGAGCTTGCTGAAACTTAATCAGAATTCCAATCGTCGATTTATGAAAGAAACCGGCTGGAATTTCTGATGAATCAGGTCATTTCCACAGGGTTGTGACTAACAAGTAATTACACAATTCTAAGTATCCTCTTAACTGACGGATTAATCACTTATCAACGACATCGATGTACGAAAACAATGCTTAGCAAAATAAGAAATTTTTGCATATGGGGAAGCATTACTCAATTTCCCAGGGAGATTTTTTATATAATTATTTTAGATGGTTAGATTAATAAAAAATCGAATTTTTCAATAGATTTTAGAATCGAAAAGTACGATTTAGGGAGGAAGTACCTATTTTTCCGGGGAGGTTCTTTAAACAGTGGTTTCAGTCGTTTAAAAAACATGGTGTCTGTTAAGATGGGATTATATTGATTCGATTGGCGAATCCACAAAACTAAATCTTTATTTGCAGAGGGAATGCGGGCAGCAAGCCAGATCTTTTCAGTTCTTGAGTGGAGTCATAAAAACGAAAGCGTCCCTCTTCATCACAGAGCCATACTTCTTGAGCACCTTGTTCAAAATAAAGGGTTCGTTTTTCCTCCATTTCTTCATCTGTATTTGACGGTGATAAAACTTCCACACAAATTTCAGGTGCGATAGAAGCGGCTATTTCGTGTTTAATCTGATGGTACCGTTCCAGCGACATCCAAACCACATCCACGACTTTAGTGCCTAGCCTTGTTTCAATAGCACATTCAGGTGCTACTTTCCCAGTTTGTGTCAATTGGCGTAGGAAATGCTCCACTTCTCCTTGTATTAAAGAATGAAAAACTCTGACAGGACTCATGATAATTTGCCCCCGTGCATTCAATTCAATTTTAAATGGCAAATTCTGTAATTCAGAACAATCACACACTTCTTGCCAGTTCATAACTTATTCTCAATCAAAAAATTTAAATTCATGGTGTATCATCAAACCAAGGTTCGAGACACACAACAATAGTCATATTTTGAATAAATCTGTTTGAAAAAGATGTTTCGTGACGAAAAATCGATCTCGTTGAGTGGATTTTTGGGAAAATTTAAGGCAAATAGCTGGCCTATTTAACGAAAATTTTCTCAAAACAGACGCCAATGAGGCAGTTTTGCAACAGAATCAGGTTTTCCACACAGGTTCTTAATCATCAAGTTTTAAAAATTACCATGAATATCGTTGATTGACCAGTCTAGAGTCTCGAAACAAGTTGGTAGCCCTGCTATTGCTGCAACGAGATGGGCAGATTGACCTCCAGGGTATCAGTCACTTTGCCTTCTTTTTCGGTTCGCAAGGACATGGTGAGCCGGATAGCCAGAGGCAGGCAGGGGGTGGAGGCTTGTTTGGCAAAAGTACTGCATTTATTTTCGAGAGAATCCCATTCATCGACCCAGATTTCCTGTAATTCGCTAGAATCTGCAGCCAGAATATTTTGTTCCAGAAATTCCAATTCAAATTGGACCACTGATTCAGAAAGCAGTTGTTCCTTACCGCCTTCCATCATGTCGTCATCCACATAAAAATCTTCTCTTCGTTTGAAGAGCCACTTTTCTTCAAAAGAATCATACTCCAGTGCATACCCCACCTCATGAAGTTCAGGATCTTTGGCCTGGGCAATGGCTTCTGGAAAAAAACGAGTGGGGATGGCAGTATGAAAATGAATCGAGCTGAGTTGTGTGTTTTCCGGCCCAGGGGATCTTTCGGAAAAGATTCCAGAATGATAATAAGGTTCGTCATTATCTGGATTGTTGTGCACTACCAATTTTTCTAGATATTGCGCAGCTCGCAGGTCATCCAGAACAATCTTCATCAACAAACGCAGTTCTTGTCCTGCTTCCAAAGATTTAGTCACTTGTTGGGTGGAATTCGAAACTTGGAAAAAAGCGTTATAGATCAAGACAATCACCACCGACATCAAGGCAATCGCCACCAGCAATTCCAGGAGGGAAAAACCATTAATCCGGTTTGATATAAATTTCCGCGTCATAAGAATACTCGTTGATTCCTTCTTGCCACTGAAGCTGATAGTGTACTTTGCGGACAAAGATGCCCGGAAAAGGAGCCACATCGATAATGGTGCGTAGCCAACTGAAACCAGTCAGAGGGTGACTCTCTGGAAATTCTCCCTGTGCTATTGAAGTCGGTGCAACGACACTACGCTCCCATCGAGTTAATTCATTGTGAGAGTAGGTCATGGCCTTCCACAGATTTTTGGTAGAAGCCAGGATCAGGGTGGAGGAAGAGAAAGACTGATAAATACTGATCAAGGTAACGGCAAGAATGGCAACGGCAATCAATATTTCAAGTAAGGTGAATCCTGTTTTAGGCGTCTTCATGCTTTTTTAGTTCCAGTTGTCCCATGATATTTTTGGTTTGGATCAACCATATTTCTTCATCTAATGTAAAAAATAGAGTGAATGGTGTCACAAAGCCTGAGCTATCCACAGAAACAGAAACAGCGTCTTGGGCAAGTGAAGAGAGTCCAACAATTTTCTGTTTGAGAGTGATATCATCATTAGTCAAAGCAATTTCATTCAGATGAAATTCTTCGGGAAAGGAATGAGGTCGTAACAATTTTGGCGTATCTACCTGGGCCCGCCCTCCTTCTTTGCGTAGCACTTCAACAGAGTACTTTTGCTCTTCCAGATCAAAAACAATATAATATTGATTGTTTCCCAAAATGGCTTCGTTGCGCAGAAGATTGATCACACGTACTAATTTTCGCAGTTCAGACTCGTTGGTTTTTTCAAACGCTGCAAAAAATTCAGGAACTGCCAGTGCCGCAACTAAAGAAAACACAACCAGCACCAGCATAACCTCAATGAAGGTAAATCCCCGGTTTTTCTGATTAATTCTCTTACCCACCGTGCTCAAAGATCCTTAGAATTGATATCAGCATTATTATCAGATCCACCCTCTGTTCCATCAGCACCATAGGAAATGATTTCATAAGTCTGTCCATCACTATTATATTTGAAATCGCGATCCCATCTATCCTTGGGCAGTCGTTTCTCAAGATAGGGCCCACTCCAGTTTTCTGGAATCTTGCCAACTTCCGGTTTATCCTTCAAAGCCTTCAATCCTTGCTCTGTTGTGGGGTAAGCCGAGGTATGCAAGCGATATAGCTTCAATCCAGCTTCCAAAGAGCGCATGTTGACAATACTGGTTTTGATTTTTGCATCATCCACAGCAGGTAACATGTTCACTCCTACTAGGGTTGCCAGCAAACCCAGAATGATGATCACTACCATGATTTCAATGAAGCTAAATCCTCGTCTTTTCCATTTTTTAACAGAGTGTTGTGCACGAAAATTTTTATTTGATGACATCTTTGACCTCAGATATGTTGAAAATAATGACTATAGTATTGTGACTAAATGCCTTGATTTCTTAATCATAATCTTACTCAAAAATTAGGCTTAAGATTAAGATTCAAGAGAAAGATTAAAAGAGTTTACAAAATACAAAAAGTAAACAGGATAAACCAAAATCACATTACAACTAAGCCACGGAGTCACAGAGACACAGAGAATTTATATCGGGCGACAACGGATAACCTTTGAGTATACATGATCAATGTCCTCTGTGCCTTTGTGTTTCTGTGGCAATAATCAAATTATGATAAAAAATAAATAATTAATATACCGTGACTTGGACACGTTGCCCAGTCAAATTATGACGAGTAACTGATCAAAAGTTTGGCAGACTGAGAGAAGGTGCATCTTGCTTCAGAGCAGTTGATTCATGCTGAGCATTGGCAATAAAATCGCCAATGCGATGAAAGCAACAATCCCCCCCATAATCAAGATCATCAAAGGTTGCAGCAAAGAAGTCAGTCCTTCCATGGTATTAGACACTTCCATTTGCATCCGTTCGGCAACTTTCTCCAGCAGCTCATCCACTTTTGCCGCTTGCACTCCAATGGCGACGACATGGCAAACGTATTCTGGAAAAAAAGGAATGCGCCGCATTGCCGCAGAAAGTGGCAGTCCTTTATTATTGACGTCAATGATCAGTTGATTCAATTTACCAAGAAAAACATGGTTGACCACCACATGTTTGGAAATTTCCAGGGAAGATTTCAAGTCCACTCCCGTTTTGAGCAACGTTCCTAAAGTTTGACAAAACCTCAAGACCAAAACCTTGACCACCAGCTTTTTAATGAGAGGTAAAGTGATCACCGTGCGGTCTTTAAACCGAACGCCATGAGAGGTTCTGAAATACAACATAATCCCACTGATTAATCCAACCAGGCACAGCAAAGAAAGCAGCCAATGGTTGGTTAAAAAGCTGCTGATCGCAATCAACATGCGTGTGGCCAGAGGCAATATGGTATTGCGAGCTTCAAAAATTGCAGTAATTTTGGGCACAATATAGAGCATCATGAAGGTGACCACCAGCAAACAGAACACCAGCATAAAGGTCGGATAGATCATGGCAGATTTGAGTTTGCTGCGCAATTTTTCCTGGGTTTCATAGTAATTTGCCAATCGATTCATGATCATTCCCAGAGTTCCTCCATTTTCTCCAGCACGAACCATACTGACATACATGGGGGAAAAAACATGTGGGTATTGTCCCATCGCCTCGGCCAGATGCGCTCCTTCCACGACACGGCCTCTGATATCCGACAAAATGCTTTGAAACGAATGATCTGAAGTCTGCCCAATGATCATCTCCAGTGCTTTATCATAGGGAATCGTCACTTCAAGCAGCGTTTCCAATTGTCGAGTGAAGGCCGCAACCTGGGTATGGTATTTTTTTTGATAGGGAAGCCACTTTCTCCAGTCTAACACCTCTTTAGACCCTTTGAGTAAACCTCCTTCTTTTTTATGTTTGGCAAAACTCAGTTTGATTTCAATGGGATATAGGTTCTGAGTACGCAAATATTGGTGTACTTCCCCCTCAGATGCTGCATCATATGTTCCTTTATGCAGCTTTTCATTTTCTCCAAAAGCACGATACTGATAGATGGGCATTTGAACTTTTTAGTGGCGCTGTTGCATTTTTAAGCGGTGTTTCCGATTTTTCTGATATTTTTGAACAGCACGGTTATGGGATTTCAAATTAGATGAAAAGTAACTACTACCATCTCCTTTTGCCACAAAAAAAAGATAGGGCACTTCTGCAGGATGCAGTGTACTCTGGATTGCGGCTCTTCCTGGATTGCAAATAGGCCCTGGGGGTAATCCAAAATTGGTATAGGTGTTGTAAGGAGTTGGGGTTTTTAAATGTTTTTTTGTCAGATTGCCATCAAACTCTTCTATTCCATAAATCACGGTGGGATCACTCTTCAGGCGCATCTTACGTTTCAGACGATTGTGAAAAAC
>JANQHV010000245.1 GCA_028282505.1 SAR324 cluster bacterium
TCGTCTAAAAACTCGTGATCTTCGCGTGTCAGTGGCTTATCTACCATAGAATTATTCCGTGAATATAAATGAAAAAAGGCAGGTTTGCTAGGGAATCATCGGGAAACTATACCGTTTGAGGCAGGAAGTCTCAAGTATAATGTTGTTGAGAAGCTTGCTTAAGAAAAAGGAGAATGTCCCTTTTTCTTAAGCAAAAAGAAATTTGGTGCCTGTGTTGGCCATCTTGATGGGACAATCAGGAAATGATGCTAACCCGTGTAATAGGCGGCTTCCAACTTTTGCGATTGTTGAGTGATGACATCTTTTCCTTGGTAAAGCAACAAGGAAACTTCCCCTTGAACAGGAGTTTCCCAAAGTCCTTGTGCAGGGCCAAAAGTAAAGCTTAATGATTCTCCAGGTTTCCAATCGCCTGATTCAGAGGATGCAAATGTAAAGCGAAGTTCATTCTTACCTTCAAAAAAAATGCTGTTAAAATTCCCTTCGTCGTAATTTTCCACGTTTTCCGGATTCGTACTTGTGAACTTGTACGAAGCATACCATCCTTCCATCTCAATACGCTCTTCCTCAGAACGAGTAAGCATGACAACTGTAGGCATTCGTTCTCCGACAAAAACTTCACCATGAATTAAGGGCTTTTTAAAAACCAGGACTAATGAAGTACTGGTTGTGATGGGAATTGTCGTAGAACCAGAGTTTTTGGCAGTTAAGGTCAGTGTCACAGTATTTTCAAGGTAAACCACAGGAGCGTTTTCTCCATTGAGTAGGGTGAATGAGATGTTCTGAGAAGGGGTGCTCATAAAAGTCTCCTTTTGTAAGATGTTTTGAAATACCTGAGTCCATAAAATTACTTTATTTGATTTGAAAAACTAGGGATCGAGTGAGTATATGAGAAATTCTTGAAAAAATAGCAAGGTTTCAAGACAAAAAGAGAGTTTTTTATTGATGAAAGTAAAATAGATCAAAAGTGTTCAAAGGTTGTCGTATCGTGTTCCACTTCGATTTTTCGGTCAAAGATGCTTTCGAACAATTCTTTTTTCCGATCCAGCGCCCAGGAAACCATGTGAGGGTCATAAGGGCCTTCGAGGGATAATAAGATTTGTTTTTCATCACTGTGGATAATGACGGAAGTGACCGACGATTTGTGTTCTTGATCCAAGGCGTCGGCAACACGCAGAATGGCAGTGGAATAATCAATAAGGCGCTGGTCGGCTTTGGATAAAGAGTGGTATATTGGATTTTTCCCAGGTAAACCTCGGGTGTGGTAACGCACGATCAGGCAGATAATTTTTAGTTCGGTTTGGGTAATGCCTATCAGTTCCATGTTTTCAACCAGATACATGGAATGTTTTTGGTGGTTCGAAGGTCGGATAAATCGGCCAACATCATGCAAGATGGACGCTATTTCTAAAAAAACACGTTCCCGTTGAGAAAATTGGTGGAACTGGGCAGTCCCTTCATAAATTTGAACAGCCAGCTTCCGGGTTGTTTTGGCATGTTTGATTTCTCCATGATATTTTTTGAGATGGTAATAGGCTGAGTGAATCATTTGCTGGTATTCTGTGGGAAGCCGCAATGGTACATATTCTTCGAGCATTTCATCTAATATTCCTTCACGAACTCCCACATCCGGGATGGTCAACGTTTTGATTTCAGTAAATTTTAATAAATTTTTAAACACGTAAATTGCGGGAATGATCACATCTGCACGATCTTCCGGAAGTGATAACTCCTCAATTCTTTGGGTTAGGCTTCGACTGGTAAGCTCTTTTAATATTTTGTTGAAATCTTTTTTATGGAGGTAGTTACACGTTTGATTCAACGAAGATTTTTTACCCGCAAATTTTTCTCCCAACTCCGCAATCGCTCCCGCATTGCCGCCTGTGATGATCAGTTGATCGACCTTCAATTTTTTATAACGGGATTGCAAGGTATCTAAAAATTCCTGGACATATAAATCCACCCATTGAATGAATTCTTTTTCTTTGTCAGGATGATAAGGAAACAATTGTAGGAGCCGAACCGTGCCAAGCCGAAAAGACTCAGCAAAATGGATATTACCATGACGCAGGATTGAAATTTCGACGCTTCCTCCTCCTAAGTCTGCCATCATGCAATTTCCCTCTTTGAGGTCCAAGGCGCCTTGTACTGCTTGTCTCAATAATTGAGCTTCCTTTCCCCCAGAAATCACTTCGACGTGAATTCCTGTTTCGGCTTCCAGTAATTCAATGAGTTCTTCTTGATTATCCGTTTCTCGGAAGGCGCTGGTTGCGTAGGCTCTGACTTCTTCACAATTATTGCGTTCAAAGATACTTTGATAGATCTTAAATGTTTCGATGAGTTTTTGTTGAGTGTCTGAAGAAATATTTCCTTCTTTAAAGACGTCTTTTCCCAATCTGACGGGAGTTCGGACTTTGTCGAGGTATTCAATACGACGATCTGCGGTGAAGCGTACGCAAACCATACGTATTGCATTTGAGCCAATGTCAATGGCTCCTACTCTTTTCATGTGATACTCCGGATTTTATAATACGAACGGCAAGGAATGACATGTTGATGGTGTCCATGCTTGATGGCAATGGAATATAGTATGCTTGCATAGAATGGTAAAGTTCCAAATGAGGGGAATTTCAAATTTGATGGCAAAGGCATTGGGCTGGACTTGACAAAAAATCGGGAAGGGCTAAATTATATAGAAAAACTTCTTAATAATCTATTTATAAGGAAAAACTATGGCTTCTAGTTATGTAATGGTAATTATCTTATTTCCTCTCATTTTTTATATTTTCAATTGAGGAAAAATTATCTAATTTGCTTCGATAAATCCTGCTTTCCTTTCGTGCTATTGAACTATAGTGTTTCAGAAAAATTTTTTCTTGGAGTTGCCCCCTTTTTTTCAAAGGGGGGTAGGGTGATTCGCGTGTGGGGATTTTGAAAAAAAATTTCTGGAACACTATAATTTGGATGTATTGCTATAAGTTTGCCGTTTTTTCCAGCACAAAATCCCTAAACAATTTCTTTTAATGGCCAGGTTTCTATGAAATATCGCTTTATCTCTTTATTGGTGGTGTTGTTTGTATTTCCAAATTTTTTTCTTTGGGCGACAGATAGAACCGATCCACGCTATCAGCAGCGCCAATACCGGCAGTTGGTTTTGAAAAATCAAATCCAAGTGCTGTTGATTTCGGACCCTACCAGTAATCATGGTGCGGCTTCCTTAAGTGTAGGTGTCGGATCACTGAATGATCCTCCTGAGCATCAGGGAATGGCTCATTTTTTAGAACACATGCTATTTTTGGGAACCAAAAAGTATCCAGCTGTTGATGAATATAAGAATTACATTGCCAGTCATGATGGGTACAGCAATGCCTTCACAGGAACAGAATATACGAATTATCATTTTCAAATAGCCCATGATCGTTTAGAAGGAGCACTGGATCGCTTTTCCCAGTTTTTCATTGCTCCTTTATTCAATCCTAAATTTGTGGAACGGGAACTGCACGCCGTCGATTCAGAATTTTCCAAAAATCGGCAGAATGACCGTTGGCGTGTATCTCAGGTAGAGCGTTCCTTATATGCAAAAAATCATCCTGCACGGATGTTTCACATTGGGAGTTCGAAGACTTTGAGCAACACCACGCAAGAGGCTTTGCAGCAGTTCTATCATTCCCATTATTCAGCAAATTTGATGAATCTTGTCGTGTTGGGCAAGGAAAATCTGGATGTTTTGCAAAATTGGGTCGAACGATATTTTCAAGATATTAAAAATTTAAACCTCCCTGCATTTACCTTTCCACAAGACTATCTTCCCAGAAACAGTCAGTTGCGGTTATTGCGAATAGAGCCGGTGAAAGATAGCAGAACTCTCCAGCTTATGTTTCCTTTGCCGAGTGTCCGTCATCGGTTTGATAGTAAACCCACCCATCTCCTTGGTTTTTTGATTGGCCATGAAGGAAAAGGAAGCTTGTTGTCGTTATTGAAGAAGGAGGGCCTGGCCACTGGACTTGCTGCTGG
>JANQHV010000175.1 GCA_028282505.1 SAR324 cluster bacterium
TATGAGCAATTAGCAGAGCGTCTCAGCCACGTTTCTGCCAATTTGTTGACGCAAACATTGCCTCTTCTATGCAATCAGACTTTGGAATTGAGAGAACAAAATGAGAACGAAGTTACCTATTGTCGTACCATCAAAAAAGAAGAAGGATTGATTCAATGGGAAGAAGAAAGTGCTGTAGAAATCGAGCGTAAACTTCGTGCATTTACCCCTTGGCCGGGAGTGTATACCTTTGATGCAAAGGGCAAACGATTACAAATCACCAAATTAGAGGTACTGCCTGACCAATCTTATCCTCCTGGTGTTGTTCAGTCTGAATTAATGGTTGGAACACGGTGTGATGCAATTCGCATTGTTGCCCTGAAACCAGAAGGTAAAAAAGAGATGGCTGCTGAAGAATTTCTTCGAGGTTATGCTCATATGATAGGCACGACATTACAATTAAAATAATATCACCTCGAACAAAATATTTCTTTAAATCTTCAATTATACAAAAAAATACTTTGCGGAATGACGTCTAATCAAGAAGCAATACTAAAAAAATACTTGAGTATTATAATGATAATTTATATATAGCCCGCCAATTAGTATTGGCAAGCATTTGTATAAAAAATCAGGTGTTTGCCTATTTATTAAACAATCAGATAAAAATTGATTAATAAGTGAAAGCATTACATACTAATTTTTATAGGGTTTAAAGATGCATAAATTAAACAGGGATGTATTATTTTCTAAATTTCGGAAGAATGATCATGTGTGGAGGCATATGCGAAACTTAAATCCTTATACACTGGCATTGCAAAATTGTTTAGAAAATTTAAATAAATCATTTGAAGAGGCAGCTAAGGATAACTCTACCGTCCAATTTTTAACCAACATGGTACAGGGAAGAATGTTGGATCATTTGGTGCACCGAATTGCCAAATACTATCAAATAGAAGATCCTGCTTTTGAAAAAGAATTAACAACAAATTTAGTCGAGGCATTTAGTGACGAACTCTTTGCCAGATTTCGTCAAAAAATAGAAAATAACCCATTACTCGTTTTTCAAATTGCCAAACGGATTGGAATTGTAGAAAATACAAAAGGCACGGAAAACACCACATCTGTGGAAGAACGAGTCAATCGACTGTATCTTGCGATTTTATGTAACTACCTTGAGTATGATCATATTGATGATTTGATTACAAAGCTCAATTCAAATCCACAAATTCAACAACTGATCTCTTCAGCTTTGCTGAAAAAATGTTTAGTTTGGCTGTGCTCCTCTATGGTTCAACATCCATTTGAAGAAGAGTTTTCCAATGTCTGATTTCTAGTGAGAAAATTGATAACATCCTTGTTAGTAATTCTAGTTGGGATTGCTTGCTTTGTCTTATTCCTTTTTGTTTTCCAGCGCCATCTCATTTATCATCCTCGTTCCTATGACAGCCAGTATAATTTGGCGCATTATACGAACTTGATCCCTCTGCAATACCAAACAACAGAAGGAAGACAGACTTCATTTTATTTCTATCCTGATCCCCATTCAACACATATTCCAGAATCGTTATGGCTGATATTTGGTGGCAATGCAACTTTGGCTTTGGATTGGTATGAATTTATCGCCCGGTATCCGGATGATAAGGCTGGGTTTTTGTTGATTGAATATCCAGGATATGGAAGATGTGAAGGAACTGCTTCTCCTGACACCATTCTTGCTTCTACTGAAAAAGCAATGGACCAATTGGCAGGGTATTTGAAAGTCGATAGAGCCCAATTAGAAAACCGTTCACATATTTTAGGCCATTCCCTGGGTACTGGAGCAGGTCTACAATATGCAGCCAAACATCCACCTCAACAGATTGTGCTCGTGGCTCCTTTTACCAGTTTGCTCGATATGGCCTGCCGGACTGTTGGCAAACCGATTTGCTATCTACTGCAGCACCGTTTTGATAATCGAGCCCGCTTAGCAGAAATAGCCACATTGTCTCCCCTGCCCCAGGTGCATATTATTCATGGCACATTAGATCAGGTCATTCCGGTAAAAATGGGACGCCAGTTGGCAAATCAATTCACACAAATGATTACTTATCGAGAAATAGAGCAGGCAGATCACAATCGAATTTTTTCATTAGCAGAACGAGAAATTTACAACATCATGCAAAGTAATTTCACGAACACCGATCAAAGGAAATGATTCCATCCACCTGATAATAATCTGAGGAAAAGTATTGATTTTTTAGGGGGTTTTATATTAAAAAATGGCTCCAATGAAAAAAGTCTATTGATAAAACTCCCTTCATTTTTGAACTTCAGGAGAACCAAACATGAATAAATCACAATTAATTGAAGAACTGGCCGAAAAAACAGATCATCATATTCGGGTGACTGATAAAGTGGTCAACATTTTTTTTGATAATATTAAAAATGCCTTAAATGACGGGGATAAAGTAGAAATTCGAGGATTTGGTTCTTTTTTTCTCAAAGAGTATAATGGGTATACCGGACGTAACCCTAAAACAGGTGATAAGGTAAAAGTACCTGCAAAAAAACTTCCTGTTTTTCGAACAGGAAAGGACTTGAAAGAAAAAGTAAGAAGCTCAAACAGCCCATTGCAAAAAAGTAAGGATTAACTCAGTTTTCCTCTTCTTGTATCTGATTGCTGGCAGAAACCTCTTTAAGCCAGTCTCTTTCAGAGCGTGGTTCATATAATAGATCGGTAATTTTCAATGCACGATGACCTTTATATGCTCCCTGGATTCCTTTAAATTTTGCTACATTTTGGACCAGCATTTCCAATGGGTCATCACTGCTTTGGTCGAGTAAAATATGATCTCCTTCCTCAAGGTTTAGAAATTTCCTCAATGAAATTTTTGCATGTCCCAGATAAATTTTGAGGTTTACATCGGTTTGTAATACACTGCCTGCCAGTCTTTGAACAATCGCATTGTTGACTTCCAGACGTTCGCTTTGATAACCTGCATTTAATTTCGACCGGATCGAGTCCAACATGGAATAAGGGAGACAAATACTCAAAGTCATCGGGGCACGATATATCTCGATATCAAAAGTAGTTACCACCACAATTTCGGTTGGTTGTGAAATATGAACAAATTGAGGATGGGATTCTAGTCTAGAAAATCGAATTTTTAAGGGGATCACAGGGAGCCAGGCTTTTTCCAGATCTTCTAGCGCACTATTGACAATCTTTTGGATCATTCGATACTCAATACTGGTAAAATCTTGGGGAGGAGGCAGTTTTTCTACCAGGCCCGAACCGCCAAACAATAAATCAATAAAGGCATATGCCAAAGGCCGTTCCATCACCATCAGAGCATTTCCTCGTAGAGGAGATAAGCGGAAAATACTAAGAGCTGTCGGATAAGCAACGGATTTAATAAAATCCTGAAAATTGACCAATTCTGTGGAGCGGCCCGAGACACCAACAGGCCGGCGCATGTAATTAGTCAGTGTTTGTCGAAAAAAACGGGCAAAGTGCTCATGGATGAGTTCTAACGTTGGCATACGCCCACGAATGATACGATCTGGATGGGTCAAATCGTAGGGAACTACCTCATTGCTGTCATATTCTGGTTCATCATCTGACGCATCAGGCTCTGTCATTTCTTTCAATAATAGATTGATTTCCTCTTGAGATAGAATTTTATCCAAGGCAACCTCTTTATATGGGATGGCGGATTGATCATCGAACGCTGCATTATTTATCGGACTCTCAAAAGAATCAAGCTCTCTCCCTGTGGAGAGTGCAGAACAAAATAAGGTTTTATGAAACTGGGTGTATTGGTATATATTGAAAATAATGGAAAAGTGTTGATGATTCATCGCCAAAAGAAAGATGAACATCGCGGACTCTGGTTGGCACCAGGAGGAAAATTACATGCCAATGAAGCTCCAATAGAAGCAGCCATTCGTGAAGTTTATGAAGAAACCGGACTTCATGTACAGGTCCTCCAATTGAAAGGGATTTTGACCTTTCCAGATGATGGAGATTCCCCATTTGGGGACGAGTGGCAAGTTTTTGTGTTTTATACGGATCATATTTCAGGAGAATTGACAACTAACTGCCCTGAAGGCAAATTAGCCTGGATTTCTCGTGAAGACTTGATGGATTTGCCCATGTGGGAAGGTGATAAATTATTTACTCCTAAAATATTTGAAAATGAATGTTTTTCAGGAAAATTGCATTACAAATCAGAAACTTTAGTGGAAACTATATTTTGGCCCTAATACGCAACCATCTCAAAAGTCCTTAAGCGTTCCGGCTAATACGCCAAAAATAAAAGAGAGGTCCTATGAGAAAAACAAGCTGCTTGATATTGCTGGGAATGGTATTATTGACAGCCTGTCATAATCGTGTGCAATTCCCATCTCAGTTTCCTTCAAAAAAGAAAGTGGAACATACTACTTCTTTTTTCTTATGGGGAGTGATAGGAGAAACCAATTATGAGCTTTATGAAGACTGTCCTACAGAAAATGTCTATGAAGTCCATACTTATACCAGCCCATTACAAGTTGCCTGGAATCTTGTGACATTGGGGATATACAGTCCCCGTACTGTTGAGGTGACATGCTCTGGTAAAGGTTACACTCCAGATTCCGAAAGTATGGAAAAGGAGAAAAAAATGGAAATGATGGAGGAGAAACCTGTCAGGAAATCAAAGTCCCCTGATATGCCTCCCGCTCAAAAAATGCCAATGCGTCCCAAACCCTTTGATTTGAATTAAAGGCGAGGAAGAAGCGGATGAATCAACTCTTGTAAAGTGATTCTATCTGGGAATTCCCATTGAGTTCCCAGTACAACATCCAGTGGAAAAACAGGCAACCCAGTTTCATCGGTGAATCGCCCCGTTGTCAATCCGTTGGTTGGAACCTGTTGGATGACTTCTTGGTTCAATAGTGAAACCTTTAACCACTTCTCCTGAAAATCTTTTAAGTATTCAATCTGATCAAAACTCCCCAGGCACTTAAAACCATTTAAAAAGCTAAGTACCATAAAAGTAATAAAAACCCCAGGGCACAATCGCTTGGTACGCAGTTCATGGATAATGGTTTCTGGCTCTAATGTAATCTGATGCTGCGCTCCTTGTAAAACCCCATCCTGAATGATAAATTTTTCCAGTTTTTCTTTTTTCTTTTCCACACAAGGCTTTGTAAACATGGAGATGTCTGTCCCAAATTCCTCCAAAACACGACTCTGTATTGATGAATCAAACAAGAGTCGATATACAGGATGAGCGGGTTGACAAAGTATGATTTGCAAATAATGACGGATCACCTCATTTAAATCCAAATACACTATTTTCTTTTGGGGCAATAAATAATTTGTCAGATTTCCACATAATTGCAGTGCCCACTTGGTATAAGAATGACCCGTTTTGGCAACAGGTAATTGAGATTGCAAAGATGGGCATAAAAAGGGAAGAATGTGTTGAGCCTGTGCGGAAATAATGGATTGATATACTAATCCATCCCTTTGTTTTCCAGGGATGAGGGAGATACGACGATCAGCGGTGTCTCGTCCGCGATCTTTTTCTGCCCGCAATAGTTCTCGATAGATGGGGGATTGGGAATCCAGTAATTGTTCCAGGTGGTGGCGAGAACTATAGTTCAAACAACCAGACCAGGCAGAATTGGAAAAAGGAATACCAGAAAATGCTCCGATGATATAGTATTGATTCACAGGAAGTCCCAGGCTGGCCAACCAATGAATAGCAAAAAATGTTGGGCCTTCCGAGGGTGTTAGATGGGTTGCTGTCTGTAAAATCCGAACATGTTGCAGATGTTCCAGTATATTTTCCAGCTCATGTGGGCTATAATCCAGACGTTGCAATTCACCTTGAAATGCCTGTAATAATTCAGGCTCAACCAAGCAAGGAGTTTGATAGTCATACAGTCGAGAAGAATATTCCTCTACGGCTATAGAACCATATTGTTCCAAGACTGAAGCTAACTGGTAACGTCCTTTGGCTCTTAATTGATCAACAAAAGCATGCATAGGTTGCTGGGCTCTCCGTGTCCTCTGTGTTTTTGTGACGGTCTATGTGGGTTCACATTATGGCAAAAAATAGTAAGCAAGTACCAACTCAAAGTCAGGTTAATAATCAATGAAACAAAAACCATTAATCCTGCAAAAAAAATTTTCTGGTTTTTTTTGGACACAATTTTTAGGTGCATTCAATGACAATGCATTCAAACAAAGTGTTATCTTCATGATTACCTTCAAATTAGCCTCCAGTCTGCCAGAAGGGGTTCCTGATCAGCTGGTACCTCTAGGGGCTGGGATCTTCATTTTACCATTTGTGCTCTTTTCTCCATGGGCTGCCACCTGGTCTGACCGTGCTGGAAAAACAAAAGTGATTGTGGCCACCAAGATTCTAGAAATCTTCATCATGACTTGTGGCTTGCTTGGATTTTATCTATTGGACCCACAAAACCCATCCAAAGCCATTTATTTTTTAATGGTGGTGATCTTCTTGATGGGAACACAATCAACACTATTCAGCCCAGCAAAATACGGGATCATGCCTGAAATTCTAAAAGATCAAGAATTGACCGAAGGCAATGGTTTTTTGGAAATGGGAACCTTTGTCTCGATCTTAATCGGGCAATTTGTAGGAGGATGGTTGGTTGAGCTATTCGGGCATTCTCCCTATTTAATGTCCTTTTTCTTTATTGGAATTTCCATTTGTGGTTGGCAGACCAGCCTACGTGTGCCTCAAACACAACCTGTTGATCCTCATCAAAAATATACTCTGTTTTTTCCAAAAAAAATTAAGCAGGATTTTTACAAATTACGCAAAAATCCTCTCATTTTTGTGGTAGTCATGGGAATTTCATTTTTTTGGTTTTTGGGTGCTGCTTTTCTGACTATTGTTCCAGGTTATGGGGTATTCGTTGGCGCCTCCTTAAACCAAACCAATTTCATGATGGTTGCTTTCTCTTTGGGCATTGGCATTGGCTCTCTCCTCTGTGCCAATTTGTCTGATGGAAAAATTGAGATGGGATTGGTACCGCTTGGTGCACTTGGCATGATTGGGTTCTCTCTTGCCTTTGGATTTTTGTATCCAGATTCTGTCAATGGTTGGGGAGACATGCTGTGGTCTTACTTCCAACTTTTGGGACTTGGCATGTTTGGCGGTTTTTTTATTGTTCCGTTGAATGCATTGCTCCAGCAAAGAACCTCTGATCAGGAACGGGCTTCCATGATTGCTTTGAACAACATCATCAATGCGCTATTCATGGTCATTGCCAGTGGATTCATCATGGCATGCATGGCTGCCGGTATGCATCAACCTCAAGTTGTCCAAATTTTGGGAGGAACGATTATCTTTGGTATTATTTATCTTTGCCTGAAGCAATCCGAATTCTTCACACGCTTCATCTTGTGGGGATGGACCAGGTTGTTTTATCGAACAACCGTGCAGAATCGACAAAACATTCCTCTAGATAAATCTGCTCTCTTTGTAACCAACCATCTGGATTTTTGGCATGCCTGCTTGATTCAAATGACCACTCATCGTCCTATTTGTTTTATCATGGAACCCGACAATGACCCAAATTCCCTCAAACAATGGATTTTACGAAGAATGGGAGTCGTTTTTTTGACAAAGCAGGAAACATCCAATAATACAGAGTTGCTCCTTGCACAAGTTAAGGATGCCTTCCAACAAAATGATGTGGTTTGCATTGCCACTCAAGATAAAAAGGGACTGTCCCCTTTTTCAATCGTACCAATCCACCTCGATGGAATCTCAAACCATCATTCCTATTCGTTATTTCGTCCTCTCATAATCAGCTTTGGAGAACCTCTACCCTCTTCCACAAATTCTTAAAAAAAGAAGATCCCTTTTTCTTAAATTTACAAGCTTACATTGGTTCAGGAAAATGGAAGACTTACAATTATTTGTTCTCTTGACTCAAGAACGGCGCATATGGGTTATGTGATTATTCTGCCAATCTATTTGTTATTTCTTTTAGTCGGATCAACTGCTGAATATAAAGCGGGCAAGATATGACTATATCAATGTATTCAAATACGTACATCAGTGCTGAAAACACCAATCCATATTTTAAAACACCACTGCTTATAATGGTAATTGGAGTAAAAATGAACAATGCGATGACACCAATCCAAATTATCAAATAATTCACAGTTTCCAAGTCAGATAGTTTAATATTCCATTTCATCAAAGTGTTAAAATAAGTCTTAACAATGTCGATATCTTTACTTCCTAAGGCTTCAACTTGAGTTTCCAGTTGAGCATTATACTTTGCATTTAAGTTAAAGTTGAGTTTTCCAGTTAATGCATAGATCGTAAAGATCAATACCAGTAGAGAAATACAAGCAAAAAAGACTTTTAAATTTAATGAAGCAATTATTGTAACTATCCCAACTAATGAAATGATAGCACCAATGACTTGGGGCATAGAATTTTCCAGGAACTCTACGAATTCAGTTAATAATGATGATCGGGCTGAGATCTTTGAGACAGAACTATCTTTTTGATATTCAGATTCCACCATTTCAGGGGCGATGTGACAATAAATCCCTGAATAAATTCTTGTGTCATAAAATCTACGAGCAGTCCCAATAATTAGTGATAAGCTTCCTAATACTGCCAGATGAATAATACCGCGGTATTCTTTTTCAAGCAGATCATTGATTGCATAACCTATCAGAAGTGGGTAGAGAATATGGAGTAAAGACTCCAGCACAACTAAAGAAAAAGTAAATGAAATACGCCACTTGAATCTAATGATAAGATTTTTCAGAGATATAAACTGCATTGTTTTTTTCACATAACGGCGAGTTATTCGTCAAACCCAGGAAAAATTAAATGGATTTCCGTTCCGCCCTCTTGTGGGCAATTAATGGAGATTTGACCACAATGATAATTGACAATGGCTTTTACATAACTGAGCCCCAAACCATTTCCGGGCATCGTGCGACTTTTATCACAGCGAAAGAAAGGATCGAAGACCTTGTGAAGGTCTTCAGGCGGAATTCCAGATCCGGAGTCTTTTATAGTAATGCAGACAGATTTTGGTTTATTCTGGACAATAATTTCAATTTTTCCTCGATTAGGTGTATATTTTATTGCATTGTCCAATAAACTAGCGATGGTTCGCTGTAATCGGGAACGATCTGCTTTGATCCGGATAGAACTGGGAGGAGTGGACATGGAAAGTTGTTGCTGTTTGGCCTCTGCTAGGGGGACAAAAAGATCTTCAGCGTCTAACAAGATCGATTTTAAATCGATTGCCTCCAATTTCGTGATATTTACACCCGATTCTAATTCGGCGATTTCCAGCAATGTATTGATCATACTTTCCAGTTTATCGCATTCTTCTATGACGTTTGCCATGACGACTTTATAGTTTTCCGGATCTTCTTTCCCTCTTAAGGCAACTTCCACACATCCTCTAATTCGTGTTAGCGGACTGCGTAAATCATGGGCAATCACATTACTGACATCCTTAACCTCCTTCATCAAATAATCAATACGATCAATCATCATATTAAATGTAGAAGCTAGATGGTCAATTTCCTCCGGTTGTTTACCACGTGGGACACGAGCATCCAAGTTGCCTTCTCCAATATAGGAAGCCGTTGCGGTTACTTTTTTCACTCCAGCCATGGCGCACCAGGCTAAAAACCATCCGATTCCACAACCACAAATGATCGATATCCCAACCAACAATAATGAAATATTAATAAAATCAGAGGCTAATACACTATCACGTGGAAGCTGAACAGCCATGTAGAGCATTTGGTCTTCATCGATTTTCCAGTGCAAAGTGCGAAAGCGATTCTGATTGGCAGATGACGTCAGGGTTTGATAGACTAAACTTTGTTTTTGTAGCTTGGACCAAATATTTGGATCCGAGATACCCCTTGACCAAGTTCCGAGCTTTGAACTAGCTAATACCGTTCCTGCTCGATCAATCAACTGAATATAGCCAAGATCGGCGCTTGTGCCGTCATCTTCTTGAAGGACTTGTTGTAATTTCGTGATTCCATCTTGCTGAAACACTTTGTTTACTTCTTCGAGATAGAGGTACATCAGGTTATCGTAATATTCATAAACATTGAACAGTAAGATATAATATAAGGCCATAACCAATAAAATTGAACTCGCCCCTGATAAGATACCATAACTGACCGTCAGACGACCGGTCATTGTTCGAAAAGGGTTAGGCACGATCTTCACAAACATAACCGAGTCCTTTGATCGTGTGGATGTAGCTTTTATTTGATGCTTCTGCCAGTTTTGCTCTTAATTTGGAAATCTTCGCTTCAACTACATTGGTTTGGGGATCGAAATTGTAGTCCCAGACATGCTCCATAATCATTGTTTTGGAAATAACCCGCCCTTTGTTTCTTAAAAGATATTCCAAAAGAATCACTTCTTTCGGTTGGAGAATCACTTCTTTTAAGTTCACAAATACTTTGCGACGGTGAAGATCCATCAATATTTCTCCTACCTGTAATGTTTGAGGGTCATCTGCCTTGACTTTCCTGCGCATCAACGCTTGCAGCCTGGCCACTAACTCAGAAAATGCAAACGGCTTGACCATATAATCGTCACTCCCGATTTGTAACCCTTTAACGCGGTCGGGAACGGTGTTTTTAGCACTGAGTACCAATATTGGAATGTCGATTATTTTCCCTCTGAGTTGACCAATTAAGGTCAGACCATCGATTTTAGGCAACATGATATCGACAATGGCGATGTCATAGAATTCGTTACAGGCCATATGCAATCCGTCTTCGCCATTTATCGCATGATCGACTCGATATCCCTCCTGTTTCAACCCTTTTACGATAAAATCAGCTGTGCTTTGATCATCTTCGACAAGCAATACTTTCATAATGTTGTTTCATTGCTAAAGATTATAATCTTTGCAGTAAGTGAATCTTACTTTAGCGTAACTACAGGTTCTTCACAACTTAAAGGCACTTCGGCACTTTAACTCATCCTAGGTTCCCTAACTCTAACGACTTCCTCATTCCTCGATGGTGAGTAAGATGGGGTAACGATATGATAAAGACACGGTATCAGGAAAATCGTAGTAAACGTCGAAACGGACTCTCCGAAAACAATTGCCATACAAAGTGGTCTCCATTCCTCACTGGAAATTGCCAAGGGAGCCAATCCCAGAATGGTGGTGACGGTGGTACTGACAATCGGCCTCAATCGGTCCGATGCGCCATGAGCAGCAGCTTGAGAGATACTTAGTCCTGAATCACGGTGCCGGTTCATAGTATCGACCATGACGATGGCATCGTTTACCACAATGCCAATGAGCGAGATCACACCAATAAACATGGGAAAGGAAAAAGAAAAAGCAAACATCGTCGATCCCAAAATGACACCCATTATTGCAAATAGTGCTGAGAACAGAATAATCACCGGCTGACGAAATGAATCAAACTGCAGGGCCAAAATACAAAACACAATAATAACTGAAAATAAAAAGGCTTTTTTAGTATTACCAAAGGTTTCGTCTGCCAGCTCCTTTTCACCTCCAAATTGATACTCATAGCCTTTTGGCCACGACTGCTTTAACCGTTCCAAAATCGGATTGATCAATTGATAACTTTCTTCTATTGATAATACATAGGTTTTTGCCATAACCGTTAAATTTCGAACCCCATTTTTATGCGTAATGATCATTGCTTCATGATTCAGAGATTGCTCGACTAAGGAAGAAAAAGGAATCCATAATCCCTTGTCATTCATAATGGAAATCCGCTGAAGTTCCTCTAATTGTGCAGGTCCTCCTGTTTTCCCATTTTGACTATGCCAATAGGTTTCTAATCGAATTTCAAGATCATCATCCAAACTGGCTGAACGTAATTTTATAGCTTTTGTATCTCCTAAGTAAAAACTCAGTTGCGAGTTGAATTCAGCTTCGGAAATACCATAATAATTCAACAGTTCTCTTTTAGGAATCAACATCGCTTCAGCACGTAATTGTCCTAAATTGTCATGAACCCCCTCAATGCCATCAAGAGTTAAAAGTTCTTTTTGAAACTCTCGTGATAGTCTTCGCAGCACATTCATATCCGGTCCTGAGAGATTAATTTGAATCGGGTCTTCATTGCTGGAACCACCGGTTTCCGGTGTGATCATCAATTGATATCCCGGAATATCATGCAGAACCTGGCGGATGTCTTTCCTAAGTTCATTAACATATTCGTATCCCAATCGGTCACGATCACCTTTGGGTTTCAATTTACAAGTAAAACCAATGATGTATGGAGCTGAACTCAATGACAACCGGCCTTCATACATAAAATCCCGCTCACCTGTTATCCTTAAGATCGAGCTTATGTATGGTTTTTCCCTTAAACTGTCACCAACACGTTGAGCAATTTTATGGGACTCTTCTAATTTGAAGTCAGCGGGTAATTCAATCGTAATTCCCAGATCACGACCATCGGTCAGTGGGTATAGTATCACCGGAATGAAAATCGCTATTCCCAGGCTTAGAAGAAACAATGTCAATCCGATGCCAAACAATTTGACCGATTGAAACCTATTTTTTACCGCATGTTTGGAAAGCCAGTTAACTAAAACACTTTCGATACGATGGGACACCTTATCAATCCAAAGTTCCTTGTTAAGTAAAGAACTGTTCTTTAAGAAGATCTGAGAAATCGGAATTGCTATAATGATAGACACCAAATAAGACAAAATTAGGCAAATGGCAGCCGTTACCGGAATGATTCGGATGAATTTTCCATCCAAACCACTAATGAGGGCCAGTGGTACAAAGACCATGATAGTCGTTAACGACCCTGAGAAAGAGGGCATTCCATAAGTTTTTACCGTATGCCAGGCAGCCTGCATAAAAGAGAAACGACGAATAAAAATACCGTCATGCATCCCTTCCATCATCAAAATAAAATCATCCACTAGCAGTCCTAAGGCTAAAATCATTCCCACAATGGTCATTACGTTTAAGGTATAACCCATTAAGTATAGAATGGAAATCGTACCTAGCAATGTAATGGGAATACATAAAGCGGCGATCACGGCTTCCCGCCACGTCAATAATATGAATAAAACAGCAAACACGATCAGAACAGCTTGCCACCCATTGGTGAATGTGGTGTTGAGTTCTTCCCGGATGATCTGCGCATTATCTGCAACTATTTCGATTTCCATTCCTTCCGGCCAATCCGAACCAGCTTTTGCGCGTTCTATTTCTTTATTTAAAAGAGAAACCAGTTGAATGGTATCTTTCCCTGGCATTTTCAATACAGAAAGTGCGATTCCTTTTTGATAATCCTTTCCTTGATTGCTAAAGGAGGCAATCATCTCTTCTCGATAAAGTTTGTTCTCAACGTTGGCAATTTCTTTCAGCCGAATGACTCTACCATTGGGAATTCTTGTGATTGGTAAATCACGAATGGAGTTTAAATCAGTGAAGGCAGTTTGGGATTTTAAGTTAAATGGAAGTTCGCGACTTTCATAGACTCCTAAGGGAAAATCCAGTTCATGTTCTTTGAGCTTAGCATGAACGATGGTGGGGGTGATATTAAATGATCTCAAACGATCCGGAAGCAGCTGAATACTGACATAGGGTTTTCGATTGCCGTAAACCATCACCTTACAAATCCCCTGAATTTTTTGTAATTTTTTTTCCAGTTGCTTGGCAGCATTTTCCAATACGATTCCATCTAGATTACCATGTAGCACATAAGAAATAATAGGCATGTTTCGAATGGCTACTTGTTCAATTTTTGGTTTTTTGATTTGATCATGAAAGCTATCACTTGCAATAGCAACACGTTGGCGCAATTGATTCAGAGATTCTTGCATGGGTGCATCTGCTTCAAACTCCGCCGATATAATCGAATTGGAAAACATCGATCCGCTACTGTAATCTTTCAACCCTTTAAGATCACGGATTTCTTGTTCTATTTTATTGGTCACTTCTTTTTCCATGATCGTCTGTGAAGCGCCATGCCAGTAAGTGTGAATCGTAGCATTGGGTATTTCAAGATCAGGTAACGCCTCTTTGATGATTGACTGATACCCCAAATAACCAGAAAACAAGATGACCAAGGTTAACAAGATGGCAAAGGTTTTTTTTACCAAAAAAAAGTTGATGAAAAATGATCCGACCGGATTATGGGAAATGGAGTCTGAATTCATTGTATTTTTAGGCAATTTGACTATTTGTTTAGGGCTACAATCTCTATTTGACTGCCATGAGTCAAAAGTAATCTGCCATCGGTAACGATCAATTCCTCGGGGGTTACTCCTTGAATAACCTCAAAAGTATTCCTTTCCCGAATACCAAGCTCAACAAAACGTTTTTCCACCGTAGTATGGGTGTTATTTACAACGAATAAATAGGGGCGATTGTTTTGATACAATAAAGCTCGTTGCGGCAATAATAGCCTATTTGAATGTTCAATGGTTTTGATACGAACGGATACCAGTTCTCTCACTCTTAATCTTGAAGTTGGCTTGCTCGTTCTGACAATGACTTGAAATGCATGAATCTGGGAGGTTAGGACTGGTGATATGGAATAGACTACACCTGAAACATAACCAACGCTATTTTGATTGGGGTCGATGGGGTGTTGCACGCTCTGTATCAACACCAAATTGCCTTTTTTAATCGCCACTCCCTCATAAAAAGGAATCTGTAGTTTGATTTCAAACTGTTGGGGATCAATAATAGTGATAGCGCAGTTTTTAAATGTTTCATCGTCATTAGAGGAAGAATTTGGAGTGGCTCCCACAAATTGACCTGGTTTGATGTTCAAACGAGCAACTGTGCCATTCCAAGGAGCATAAAGTTTTGTTTTGTCATATTCCAATTTACTAAATTCAAATCGGGCTTTAGCTGCGTCGGCACTTACTTTGGCTTCTTCAATACGGATATTTGCGGAATTTAGAGTCGATTGAGCCGTCTCAAATTCCAAGAGAGATTGTTCATGGATACTTTCTGTGATGAGACGTTTTTTAACCAACTTATCGTTACGAAGGAATGTTTTTTTTCTGAATCGGAAAGTATTCTCTGCTTGTTTGAAGTGAGTATTGGCCAATTCAAGTAATTTTAATGAGCGTTGGTAATCGGCTTTGGCTTCCAACAGCTTTTGGTAGTAGTGGCGATCATCCAGTTGTGCTAGTAGTTGTCCATAGGTTTCTGCCTTTGATGGCCCAAAAACTATGGCTCCTTCATAAATTTCTGCCCCGCTGGGAGTAATGCCAAGGGATGAAACACGACCCGGTATTTCAAAATTTAAACATCGAAGTTTTTTGGCACTGGTGATTCCCTCTGCCATAACCCATTGAGCAATTTTTCCTGTTTTCACCACTTCAACTGAGATGGGAACAGCCTTTGGACTTTGATCGACCAACCGGACATACTTGTTAAATTCTCCATACCAGGAATAAGAAGAAATGGAAAAAAACAAACAAATACCGATCAGTAATAAGACCCAGCGATTGGTCATTATTTTTCTCAACATGGTATCCTTAAATAGTAAATATTCGCATAATGATTATTTACCTCCGGAAGTTAAAAACACTTCATCATCTTTTCCTTTCAAAGGCAGTATTGCAGATTGGAATTGTCGGAACATTGTCGGAACATTACCATTTGGCAACATTAAGAACGTTCAAAAAATAATTAGGCAAACTTACTGGCGGATGGCCGCCCCGTTTTTTCCCGATTTTCTACGTTGCTCGATCGCTTATGTAGACTGGCCGTCCGCCTCTGTACACGTACAATCAAGCTCCGCATCGGCGGACCGCTTGAAACTCGAAAAATCTCCTGCGCAACTTTACTTAATTATTTCTCTCACGTTCCTTAGCTCACTGTAATTTAATAGCTCATATTTTCATCATCTTAAATTTTCTCAAAAATCCGCTCAACGAGATTGATTTTTCACTTGGATGAAAACAAACAATATCTCATTAGAAACGGCCTCATAAAAATTAAAGCACAGATTTACACTTGCCTTTTTAGGGCAGTAACACGATTATTTAAATCGTAACACTGAGTTAAGCTTATGGAAAACAAGCTGACACGATTTGGAGTTTCAATTCCTGAAAAATTGCTTAGAAGCTGTGTTAAAACTATTTACCGTTACGAAAATTTTTCAAAACGAGCGACTTTTGGGGAAATTTGAGGCGAATATCGGGAATATTTAACAAAAATTTCCCAAAAAATGAGCCGTTTTGACGGATTTGCAGTAGGATCAATATTTTTAACACAGCTTCT
>JANQHV010000215.1 GCA_028282505.1 SAR324 cluster bacterium
CAACATTGCTTTACGTCATGTCGGGGGCTGCTTGAATGCGATGGGACTGCTTAAACTGCTTTGGCACCGACGCAAAATTGATAGGGCCAAGTTCCTCTGTTGATAGTTGGGGAGAACTCCAACGGCAAGGACTCGGGCCCTATCAATTTTGCGTCGGTGCCAAAGCAGTTTAAGCAGTCCCATCGCATTCAAGCAGCCCCCGACATGACGTAAAGCAATGTTGTAATCAGGCAGTCCCATCCAAAAACCAACCATCTGTCCATTGTGTTCTGCTATAGGAAATAAAGCAGGATCGGCAATTTGGCGAAGATCCCGTGCTTCTTCCAGGAACTCATCTTCGCTGCGTGGTGTGGCACTCCAATTCTCTGAAAAACTATGAGTGAACACATGATAAAGAGCACGACAGTCTTCTTCGAATCCTTGGCCTTTTGTACGAATTGAACGAAAGTGAATACCTGCGGCAAGAGCCCGCCGGTAACTCCTTTCAAATGCTGGAGACAGTTTTTCCATTGGAAAATCATAGGCATAGGCTTCCTTCATCGGTTGCCATCCTGCACCTTCCACCAATTGAGGGTAATAGTCCGGATTGTAGGGCATCATAAGATACGGTAGGGTGTCGAATCCATCAACGAGAAACAGGCAATTGATATGAGTTGATAGATCAATGGGCCCTCTCCCCAAGACACACCCCTTTTCCGATAGCCATTGACAAGCTACTTCGAGCAACTCATAGGCGACCTGTTGATCATGGATGCACTCAAAATAACCAAAAAGCCCAATGGCCTGTCCTTCTTTTTCTATCAAACGGCGGTTGATCACAGCAACAATACGACCAATTGGTTTTCCATCACATCGGGCAAGAAATGGCTGAAACTCACCGTAAGCTTTAAATGTACTGTTGGGAGATAATTGTTGAACGATTGCCTTCCGTAACGGTGGAACCCAATTCGGATCATCCTGATAAATGACACCAGGTAGATCTAAAAAGTCTTCCCAATCACGATTAGATTCAACTGGATCGACACGAATTTCAGAAACAGCCACATTCCTCCTGATCAAGCCGATTTTGCCACATTCGAAAAGGCTTCTCGTGCTTTTACCATTGCCTGTACCAGACTGTACAGTTCTTCCCTGCTATGTGATACATTGACCACAATACGAATGCGCGGTTTAGCGATGAACCATACCGGTGAGACCCAAATGCCCATAGTTTCTAACAAGTACTGAGCATAATACTTGGGGATTATGCCATCTGGCAACAGAACGGGCACCACGTTGGTTTCACCAACAGTCTCAAAACCATGATCACTCAGTAACTTTCGAAGAAAGATCGTATTTTCTCTTAATGTACGGGTGAGTTCTGGCTGCTGACATAGCTGACGGATAGATTCCAACGCTGCGGCTGTTGCTGATGGTGGTAGTGAGATTGTACCAATAGAGGTTGGGCAAGCATCTAATAATTCAATAAAGGACTTGGAATAACTACTGATTGCAGCTCCTGCAGAAGCTGCAAATTTCGAAAACGTTGTCATGATCACGGGCTCAATGCCTCGATCCACAGCATCCTGGGGAGAAAATCCAAAGTGTTCATAAATGCCACGTCCAGTCGCCCCAATTGCCCCACTTGAGTGGGCCTCATCCATAATCAATACACAGCCCGGATAGTGTTCCAATAATTCCAGCATATCCGGCAATGGAACAATATCACCATCCATGGAAAATACGGCATCAGAGATGACAATAATACGATCACCAGGGCGAGCGAAACGAGATAGTTTTTTTTCAAGATTTTCCATGTCAATGTGGCGATAAGCTTTAACTCTGACTTTAGGACTTTGAGTGAGCAGCTTACCAGAACGATTGTCAGCATTGACAATGGCAGAAGTGATGCAACCATGATTTTGAACATCTGTCAAAATCAACGTCTCTCTTGTGTTACGAAAATCAGGAACATGGATGGCTAAATGACAAAAGCCATCCATCACTGCCTGCAATGCCATCCATGCATTCAAGAAAAGGTAGGTGTGTGGTAACCCCTTAAATGCTGAGATTTCTTGTTCAAGTTGCCGGTGCAGTTCTATTCTACCACACAAAGTCGCACAGGAACTGTTGGTAGTTCCATAAGTTTCTATGGCCTCAATGGCCGCTCGTTTGACTGCCTCATTTTGAGCCAGACTGAGAATATCATTACTGCCAAAATTAACGGCTTCATAGCGTCTGCCCGATTGTTCACATTCAATGGTAACGTGATTTCCCTGCTTTTGATGAATGATATAATGATTGGGATACAAACCGGCAGCATGGACACGTCCGATGTATTCTTCAACTACTTTCATTGTCTCTATGTTTATTGTTTATTCATTATTACTCAACCGTTAAAAATATGAAGAGTCACAAAATATTCTCTTTCATTTAAGTGATAATACACTATAGACTGTTATTTCCCAGATGGAAAGGCTCTTATTGATTCTCTTTTTCGGGTTGAAGTGGATTAATCCATTTCAGATTAGGAAACCTTGAAAAATCGCTGTCAACAGAATATAAGACAGCCCCTCTTTCAATAGCCAATGCGGCGAGATGTGCGTCTGTCGTTAAATTCGAAGCTGTTCCCATATCCAGCAGGAGCTTCTGAAGAATAGACCAATGCCTTTCGGATGGCGAAATTATTTGAACAGGGGGTTGTTGGACCCAGTCATCAATTAACTGGATTGCCTGTATATGATCCAATGGATGAGGCATAATTTGAGAGTTTGTTGTAATTCTTAAAAAACCAAGCAAAACGATCCATGCTAGACCAATTGTTTCTACCTCAGATAAGCATTTTTCCCACCATGTAGATGCTTTTTGATGATTGGGTGCGTCTTTATTAATCGCATAAATCAATAAGTTTAAATCAATAATTTTCACTTTCTCACTTCCAGTTTCCTGACTATTTCATCGTCTTCCAAATTCGATATTACCTGCAAAGCTTTATCCATATTAAATTTTGGTGGAAAACCCATTGAAAAAGTTTTTAGTTTGTATTTTCGAGGTTGTGGTTGAACATCCAGTTGCATCAATCCAAGTTCTAAAGTAGTATTAACTACTTGTTTTAACGAGGAACCATTCCGATAGGCTTCTTCTTTTAACCTCTTCATGATGGAGTCCTCAATCGTCAATGTTGTCCTCATAATATCTCCTATTAATGATGCTTTGATGTCTATATAAATATCACCATAGCATCATATAATCCTGCCTGCAATTTTTAAAAATGATTCATACCTCTGTACTTGTCACAGGTGCTAATGGTTTCACAGGCTCACATGTTGTTAAGGCATTATTACAACGTGGTTATAAAGTGCGTGGTTATGTTCGAGCTTTCAGCAATATGCAACGTTTGGACGGTCTTGATATTCCTATAGTACGAGGAGATATTACCAACCGCGATGCTCTCAAACAAGCCTTGCAAAACATAGATATGGTTATCCATACCGCCGCATACGTGGACTTAGGCATTGTCGATGAGCAGGAGATGAGCAGAGTCAACGTGGAAGGCACTCGAACTCTGCTCGAACTAGCCTCGGAAGCAGGCATCAAGCGATTTGTCCATTGCAGCACTATCGGCATTTTTGGTGACACTCAAGGAAATGTGGTCAATGAAGATTTCCAGAGGACCCAATTGAGTTTTTCTTCAGCCTATGATCGTACTAAGTTTGAAGCTCAAAAATTAGTAGATGCCTTCCATCTTCGCGAACTTTCAGTAGTGAGTGTATTGCCCTCTGGAATCATGGGGAGTGGTGATCCTCATTTTGGACCTGTGGTTGAGCTCTTTTTGGGAGGGCGACTCAAACTATGGGCTGGTGGTGATCGAATCACGGGCATTGTTTATGTGGAAGACGTGGCCCAATTGCTCATTCTTGCAGCAGAAAGAGGGAGTGATGGAGCCTATTATATTGCCTCAGCAGGAGAATTAACCACACACCAGATGTTTGAAATCATGGCGGTTGAAACAGGAATCCAGTCTCCTAAAGAAGTACCAGAACTATTGGTACGTTTCCTGGCCAATTGTTTAGACCCTATTGGCAGGATATTTTCATTCAATCCCCCACTTAGTAGAGAACGCATCCATTACTTATACGATCGCTGTGTCAGAGTGGACGCCACCAGGGCTTGTCAGGAACTGGGATGGTCTCCTCTGTCCCCGGAACAGACAATCCTGAAGTTGCTCCCCTGAAAACCTGTTTGAAAAGCCTGATTCTGCATTCTGCTGCATCAACCACTAGGGTTTTCTACAATGGAATAAAAATACTTGTAAATTTGTATTTATGACAAAAGTCCAAATGGTATCGTGACCATTTAAGACTAAGAGGAATGTGTTTTTTGTGGAATAGCATTACTGGCTAGAAAACATTCAAATTATTGTTTCAGTTCTGGGGGATTTAAATCATTATGGATTCATTCTAAAACTTTTTATTAATATAATTTTGAGGAATAAACTAGTGAAAAATTTATAAAACTCCTGCCTTCTGCCTATTCTGGGAAACCGACTCTCTGCCTATTTCCCCATTGAAGTTTCACTTGGAGAGTGGTAATTAACTAAAAAATTTGGAGATTTTTTAAAAATGTATTTTTTCAACAGAACTAGACAGACTCTGTCTAGTTCGAAGTACCCACACTCTGTCTAAATCACTGTTGGCCTAGTATAAAAGCTCCGATGCTAGATCAACATATTTGAATAACTGGAGCAAAACTTTTATTTTAAGAGATCACTATGAAAATAAAAATCAAAATTGTTTCAAGCATTATTGCTATAGGATTATTTGGTTGCGTTTCTACTACCCCGGAAGGGGCAAAGGTAAAAACTACACGAAACTCTGAACGTGTTGAAGGATGCGATTTGATAGATGATATTGAATCCTCATCTAATTGGGGAGGCTTCGCTGCTACTGGTGCCGCTCATGACAACGCTTTGGCCGAGTTAAAAAATAAAGCAGCGGAAATTGGAGGAAATATTATTTTGTTTTCTAATGTATCAAATACAATGGGGGGCACAAGGATGTCAGGGGAGGTTTACAAATGTAAGTGAGGTTAGTTGAAATTTTTACATCAAAGGCCAACAAAACGTTTCACCGGACTCCCACCCCAACAACATTATTAATATTTTGAAATGAATATTTTATTTGGCTCATAAACGCATCTTGCGTTGGGTGGGCGACCGGTGAACTCAGCGTTATGAGAATAAACAAAAATATGAAAAATCTAAGAAGAAAAGATAGAGCAATCGAATCATCAGAGGCAATTGAGATATTAATGAAGGGTGAATATGGAGTTCTATCTACCATTGGGGATAATGAACAGCCATATGGTGTTCCATTAAGCTATGTGTATAGGGATAATTCTATTTATATCCACTGTGCCAGAGTTGGCCATAAAATTGACAATATCAGAAAGAATCCGAAAGTTTCTTTTTGTGTGGTTGGTACCACAACGGTTTTGCCTTCTGAATTTGCCACAGAATATGAAAGCTCGATTGTATCCGGGACAGCAACAGAGATTCAAGGAGAGGAGCGATATAATGCCCTGATATGGACCATTGAGAAGTATTCTCCAGACTATATAGAAGAAGGTAAACATAAAATCAAGAAACAAGATAATGCCACAAAGGTTGTAAAAATCACCATTGATCATATCAGTGGGAAAGCTCGTAGATAACTTCAATTCGCAGCCATCGTGCACCTATCAAGTGTTTACAGCTCAATATTTCCTGTGACACAGCCACAAAAAATGCAGCTGAAACAAGCATTATGGGAATAAAACAAATGATAAGAAAATTTATAGAATCAGATATGAACCAGGTGATTAATATTTGGCTTGAAGCCTCAATAAAAGCCCACGATTTTGTAGACGGTGAATTTTGGGAATCAAAAGTCAAAGATATGAGGGAAATCTATATTCCTTAGTTGTGACAAGCAAAAAATGATCAGCTGTGACAGCCGAAAATTGACCAGCTGATAGTGGTTTTATTCATACCAAGGAATTCAGTTTCTAGAACCTTCATCCCAGTTTCACAT
>JANQHV010000235.1 GCA_028282505.1 SAR324 cluster bacterium
TCGTCCCCAAGCCTGCCCTGGCCACAAGTATTGGCAATGATTCCATCATTTCCATCAGATCGATCATCATGATTTTTTCCCAGACAGGTACCATGAGTCCACCTGCTCCCTCAATAATGACAGGTGAAAAACGCTGCTGCCTGTCTTCTATGGCTGCTTTGATTCTTGTCAGATCAATAGCAACTCCTGCATTCCGTCCTGCAAACAGAGGTGCTTTGGGATCGGGAAAGCAATAGACCACAGATTCCGCAGGATTTTGCTCTTGCAATTGAGGAATGTGATTATAGACAAAACGGGCATCGCTGTCCGGGCTATCCACATCCGTACATCCCGTCTGGAACGGTTTCAGATAAAACGGATGAAATCCTTTATTAAACAGACATTGCATGAGCAAAAAAGAGAAAATGGTTTTCCCCACACCTGTATCAGTACCCGTCACAAACAACCTGCTCATGCCGGTTCCTCCGCATAGACCTTTTCTTTCTTTTGCAATTCCAGCTTGCTTTCCTGCAACACTTTTTTCAGGGTATTGATAAAATATTGAACATCTTCTTCCGTATGTAAAGCCGTCATCCCCACTCTCAAAATGGCTTGTCCTGCCGGAACTGTAGGAAAACGGGAAGCAAAGGCAAATATATTTTCATCCATCAGTTTTTTCGACAAACTGGAAGCCAGGTCTTCTTCACCAATTTGCAAAGCAATGATGTGAGCGTCACCAGCGACCCGAAAGCCCTCTTGTGTGAGTTGCTCTTTCATATAATCACTGATGTGACGGAGATGTTTTCGTTGCTGGTCACTATCTGAAAGGATCTGTAACACATCCAAAGCCGATGCGGCCTGTGCCTCGGGAAGGGTGGTGGTGTATATCAAGGGAGAAGCAAAGTTAAACAGGTATTCTTTGATGTTTTGAGGAAGCAGAATGAATGCACCAAACAACCCCAGTGTTTTCCCAAAGGTACCCACGGCAACATCAGCGACAGGTTTGGCAATCCCACGGCCTCCTTCACCGACAGCACCAAAACTGTGTGCCTCATCCACGATACAGAAGAAATGATGGTGTTGCTTCAGTTGAAGCAGTTCATCCACGTTTAAAAAATCACCATCCATGCTAAAAAGAGATTCTGTTAAAACTGTCGAGATTCCTTGTTGTTTTTTCTCCAGCCGACGCTTGAGGTGTGACATGGAATTATGATTGTATCCAAAAAATTGTGCGCCACTTGCAGTCATGCCTTTAACACTGCTGGCGTGAATATGCTTATCAAAAAAGAGGGTATCCCCTTTTTCAAAGAGGGTGGAGATCAGGGCAAAGTTGGCTTGATAGCCACTTGGAAAGAACAGAGCGGATTCGTATCCAAAATAGCGAGCGTAGGCGTCTTCTGCTTCGGCAATCACTGCATAATTTCCCGATACCAGCCGAGATGAAGAAGAAGAACTCTGAAATTTAAGAAAATTGTCAGCGACTTTTTTTGCAAGTGTGGGCAAAATTCCCAATCCCAGGTAATCATTCGAGGAAAAATTCAAAACCTTGCGATTGCCGATAAAGATGTATTTGCCTTCTCTTCTGGAAATCTGAGGTGGTTGGCGGTACAGTCCGTTTTTTTTTCGATGATGCAGCTTTTGTTTTATTCGTTGCTCAAGCATGAAAATATCGTTTGGTAATGACGTTGTAAAACAGTTCTTTCAAAACGTTGATCGTATTCGGTAATGCCAAACAAAAAAATTCCTCCAAAGGAGTGGTCGTCGTCTTCTCCTTTAGCCGTTAATTGATAGAAGCAGGCACGTTCACTCCGGCTCTGAAATTTTCCTGACAAATGATATTCCCCATCCAGAATATCATTGGGGGGTAGTTGGCATTCCTTAATTTTCAATAAAAACACATGCCGACTGAAATCAATGAGATATCGAATGTGCAAGGCGCCCAGTTGGGCCAAAGCCTCCAGGCCAACATACTGCAACGCATTGGAAAAATGCTGAACCGATGCTATTTGGGTTTCGCCCACTTCTGTCAGTTTCCCTGCTAAAACAAACCGCTCCATCCCTGTATGGATGGTTATTCTTTCCATAACCGCACCACCAGCGCACTATTTTGCCCACCAAAGCCAAAGTTTTCAATGAGCAGGGTTTGCAGTGAACAAGCCCTGGGAGCTTGCACAAATTGTACGGAGGGATGGCAAGGATTTTTGAGATTTCTGATTCCAGGCAAATAGCCCGCATGAGCGAGAATCAAACAAAGGGCTAATTCCACTGCACCACAGGCAGCCGAGAGATGCCCAATCCAGGATTTAAGAGCCATGACGGCTGGCCGGTAATTTCCAAACAAATGGTGAATCAACTTGGCTTCCATAGCATCATTTAATGGGGTACCTGTACCGTGAGATGAAATCAAATCAATATCCTCATAAGAAAGACCGGCATCTTTCAAAGCGCCAATGACCGCTGATTGTGTCCAGCGTCCTTCTGGATTGGGGGCTGTCATGGCATAACCATCTGTGGCATTGCCACAACCACAAATTTCTCCTAAAATTCTTGCTTTACGCTGTTGGGCATGCTCCAGTGATTCCAATAAAAAAAAGGCCCCACCTTCTCCTGGAACAAATCCAGTACTGCTGGCATCAAATGGACGGATGGCCGCCGTTGGATCTTTGCTTTCTTTACTGAGGGCTCCTGCTTTTTTGTAGGCCATTAACCCGGCAGAACTCAAGCGGGAGTCTCCCCCTCCAGCTAACGCAAGGTCCAAGTAGCCATCTCTGACTTTCCGGAAGGCTTCACCAATGGCCTGTAAGGAAGCTGTACAGGCTGTGCCCAGGGTACTGCTCTCTCCATGAATTCCCAACAGCTGAGAAATCATGGAGGCTGCTGTGTTGGGCACAAATTTCAACATCCATAAAGCAGGCATACTCTTCCAGTGGATCTCTCCATCTTCGATATTGGGAAACTCACTGGTGATATCTAAATGAGGTCCTGCCCCTACAAATAGTCCAGCATTTGTCAGCTGATCACTATTGATGTTTGCCTGCCGGCAGGCTTCTACGGCGGCACCAACTGCAAAAGCAGATCCTCTGATCAAATACCGTTTATTCTTATGGCGGCCCACCCAATCGTTCAAATCAAACTTTTCAATCGGACAGATGGGAGTATTTTCGATGGTGGAGGAAAACTGAAAGTTGGTGTTTCCTGCCTGTATATTTTCTAAAATTTCATCAGTCGTGGTTCCCAGAGAAGAAACAACGCCAAATGAAGTAATCACGACACGTCTAGACATTATAAATGGATATACATTTCTGTAATTGGTTTTCTTCGGGCAGGTTTTGGTGTTTCGTCAGGAAAACCTGCGGTGATGAATGCGGCAATGTGAACATCGTCAATTCCCAGCAACTTTTCAGGATTAGGGACAAACGCCAGGGGGGCTGTCAGGATGCAGGAACCCAGCCCCATGTCCGTTGCTTTGAGAAAGAAATTCTCCAGAGCAAACCCGGTACACATGGCCAAATTGACATTCGTTCGCTGATCCTCCTCGGTGATATTTGCATCGAACAAGCGTTTACAAAAACCATTGGTTGTGGCAATGGTTCCCACGGCCATTAAAACAGGGGCATCAAACATGAAAATCGAATACCGCCAGTAAAAATTGATCTGGTTCCTC
>JANQHV010000255.1 GCA_028282505.1 SAR324 cluster bacterium
AAGATTCAATTGATGATAACTCAAACTTTCTCCTCCAAAAACCACGGCAATCGAATGAGGAGATTTTTGTACCATATCCTCAAAGAATTGATGGAGGCACTGGTTCTTCGGATATTTGACCGAAGGTGTGGCAACCATGGAAAACAAACGTTTTTCTTCTTCTTGATCCAACAAGGAAAGCTCAAAAATGCTCTGTTTTGGATTCCTGACAATCGATTCCAAAAGGTTTTTAAAATGCCATAAAATGCGGGTAGCTGTAGTCGCATGAAAAAGATCGGAATTGTATTCTAAGATTGCTTTCAATCCTTTAGAAGAATCAACCATAAATAATGTTAGATCAAACTTTGCTGATGCACTTTCTAATTCTAAAGGAGTTAATGTTAAATTGGACCCTTCCCATTTTTCCCACGGATCGTTTTGTAAATCAAAAGCTACCTGAAAAAATGGATTATAACTGAGATCACGCGTGGGTCGTAATTTTTCAACAAGTTTTTCAAAAGGTAGATGTTGGTGATCATAAGCGTCTAAGGCAACCCGGCGAACCTGACGAAGTAATTCTAAAAAATTCGGTTTTCCTGATAAATCGATTCGCAACGCCAGCATATTGACAAAGAGTCCGATCATCGATTTGAGCTCTTTATGGTTCCTGTTGGCAACAGGAGAACCAATTACGATATCTTCCTGGCGACTGTATCGTGAAAGCAGTACAGCGTAAGCTGTCAGCAAAGTCATAAATAAAGTGGCTTTTGACTGTTGTCCCAGACCTTTCAGTTTTTGGGTTAACACCAGATCCAACTGAATTTTGACAGAAGTACCAGAAAAAGTTTGTCTTGCCGGACGGGGTTGGTCTGTCGGCAGTTCCAATAAAACCGGGGCAGAAGTTAATTGTTTTTCCCAGTATTGCAGTTGATTTTGGAAGGACGTTCCTTGAATCCATTGATCTTGCCAATCTACAAATTCTTTGTATTGAATTGTTAGCTCTCGCAGTGGGGATCGACGGTTGGAAGCATAGGCCTCGTACAGAATACTGAATTCCCGGATAAACACCTCAACAGACCAACCATCTGAAATCATATGGTGAATCTTGAAAAATGCGGCATGAGCCTCTTTTCCCTTCCGAAAAAGAAGAACTTTTATTAATAAATCCTTAGCCAGGTTGAAGTTTTTTTGGACTTCTTCGTGGACTAAATTTTTTATCTCTTCTGTTTGTCGATTTTCAGCAAACGATGACAGGTCCACAACTTCGACAGATAAATTTTCAAAAGAGCCGATAGATTGAATACCAGAACCATTTAGATTATGAAAATTAGTCCGCAAAATTTCATGACGCCGTATAATTTCCGAGATGCTGTTTTTAAATAATCCTAAATCCAATAAACCGGCAATCTCAAAGCCAAATGAGATATTATAGCCAGAGGTTCCTCCCTCAAGATGACTTAAGAACCATAGCCTCTGTTGAGCAAAAGACATGGGTGCTTCATTTTTTTGAGAAATCGGTGGGAGTGGAAGTGTTGATTCGAATGGTTGCTCTGCTTGAAGAGCGTTTTCAATCAAACTGCTTAAAGCGGCTATTGTGCTTGTTTTTAATAAACAACTGAGAGGTAATTCCACTTGAAAAGTTTCACTGATTCGACTAAGGATTTGCGTTGCCAGTAAAGAATGTCCTCCCAATGCAAAAAAATCATCGTGAATACTGATTTTTTCCAATCCAAATGTTTTCTTCCAAATATTCGTTACCATTCTTTCCGTATTATTTCTTGGAATAATATCCGTTGACCATGTCTTGTTTTGAGTTAAATGAAGGTCCCGGAGGACATGACAATCTACTTTACCATTCGGCAGAAGAGGCAAGGTTTTCAGAGGAATAAAATTTGAGGGGATCATGGTTTCAGGCAAGGTTTCGGATAAAAATTCCCGTAACACACCTTTGTCCATTTCTTTATCCGGTATGATATAAGCGCATAAAGATATGTTCCGTTGAGAATCTTCTTGGTCAATGACAGCTACATTTTGGATGGAAGGGTGACTTTGTATAACATTTTCAATTTCATCTAGTTCAATTCGAACTCCCCTAATTTTTACCTGCCGATCTTTTCTACCTGATAATTCAAAATTTCCATCCTCTTTTCTTTGAGCAAGGTCCCCTGTTTTGTAAACAATATCCTCGGAATTTCCTGTTAGTGGATTCGGTAGAAATACCTGTTTCGTTAATTCAGGTGCTCGATAGTATCCTAAAGAACGATACGGAGTCCGAATATATAATTCACCGACGACTTCGGGAGGACAGGATTGTCCCATCTCATCAAGAAGAAACGCTTCGGTTCCATCAATTGGTTTACCGATGGGTATTGTTTTTTTGTGTTGATCGGAAGGCCCTACAAAATAACAGAACTTTGTCATTGTAGTTTCGGAGGAACCGTACAAGTTGACTAATTGAACACGGTTGGCAAACACTTCGAACCATCTGGCGACATCAGAGGGCCGTAATACTTCTCCTGCCAGTAAAACATATTCCAACGAGGGAAAATGTTGAGGAGTTAAGTTTTCATTGAGAATTGATCGTAATAAAGTAGGCACACAATGAATGAGATTGATTTTTTGTTTATAAATCCATTGGACGAGGGTATCGGAGGATAGAATAACTTTTTTATTTTCAGGAATGCAAATGGTCCCGCCCAAACATAAGGGGACAAAAATATCTCTCAGAAAAGCATCAAACGAAGGAGAAGTCAATTGACTGACACGGCAATTTGCAGCAAGCTTTAACGTTTTGATTTCCCATTGAACAAAATGATCAATTGCTTTCAAGCATCCGGCTATTCCTTTGGGGGTTCCTGTCGATCCTGAAGTAAAATACACGTAACACATATCATCAGGTTCATATGGAACTATGGGCTTCCCTGTCTCGGAATTGCTTATATTTTGGTTGTCAATGAGTATTAATTTAGTCCATGGAACTTGTTTCTCCAGTAATCCTTGTCCCAAATGTAAACATTCCTGGTCACAAAGCAAAACGGAAGGTGTGACAGTTGAAAGCATGAATTGAAGCCTTTTTTCCGGCATCGTCACATCTAATGGGATAAAAATACCGCCAGCTTTGAGAACACTAATGATTGCTTTAATAACCCCAGTTAAGTCATTGCTGAGTATAGCGACAGGAGTGCCTTTTGAGACTCCTGAAGCCAATAAATGATGAGCAAACTGGTTTGTACATTCTTCAAGTTCTTTGTAAGTGATGATATTGTTTACTTGATCACAAGCTACATTATTGGGGAATTCTTTGGCAACCTGACTAAATAACTCGACACAGTTTGCTTTCATATTTTTTACTATAGTGGTCAAGAAAAGTTTTGTTCTCAGAAAGGCTGTTTCAGCTTGCCGCAAAGAGCCGGTGGTTTAAAAATTAATGTCTTTCAGAAGTGTAACCTTCCAGTTGTCGGTTGAGTTCGCCGAAACACTTTCCTTCTTTAGACGGCAGGTTGTTAAATTTTCAATTTTTAATTTTGCGACAGTAAAGCAGAAGACTTGAAGTTCTCCAAATTAAACCTCGTATAAAAAACTCTGCTCCTAACTTAATATGGATCATGAAATACTTTTGTCGGGCATGGGCTCCAAGACTTCTAAACCATTACCTGATGTTTGTTGATAAGGATATTTCATAGATAGGTGTGACATATGATGTTCTTCGGAGATCCGAATCACCTCATCGAGTGGAATAGCGTACAATTTACCTTTGTACCCTTGAACTGTGGTTGCCATAAACATTGAATTATAAACAGCTTCTTCTGTAGCTTCAATAACAGCTTGAAAAAATGGATTGATCATAGAATTCGGTATCCATCCAGGCATCGATCGTTTTTCTCTATGGGCCTTAATATTGAAGGTGGAAAAAGCAATCGCATATTCTCCTGAACCAGTATTCATATAGGAACCGGTTCGAATCAGTCCATTGAGAGCCCGTTTTCCGATACGTTTCAAGTTTCTTGGCGAAACCGGTGCGTCTGTAGCTATAACAACCATGCAGGAACCATCTTCTGTTTTCATAGTATTGGTTTTCCATCTTTGTTCGTTTTTCAATATACGTCCTACCTGTACGCCATTAATTTTCAAATGACCTGTATAGTTCGTTTGCACAAGCACTCCGACAGTATAATGACCGGATTTACTCTCTTCTACAGGCACCATTCTGGAAGAAGTTCCAATGCCTCCTTTGAAACCAAAAGCATAAGTGCCTGTTCCGGCTCCGACGCTACCTTCTTTAACAGGGCCCGACTTTGCTCCTTTTATGGCATCTAGAACATCCTCTTCCGTGACATGGAATCCACGAATATCGTTGAGAAAACCATCATTCGTTTCGCCAATTACGGCATTTACCGATTCGACATGTTCATTTCCTTTTTGGTTTATGACATATTTAATGACAGCTGTGATGGCAGTACCGACACTGAAAGAATTCGTGAGCACAATGGGGGTTTCAATATTTCCCACTTCTTCCACCTGGGAATAACCGGCAAGTTTTCCAAAGGCGTTTCCTACATAGATGGAAGCAGGAACTTTTTCCTGAAATATATTACCATGATGAGGCAAAATAGCGGTGACTCCGGTTCGAATATGTTGGTCACGGATAATTGTTTTATGTCCAACCTTAACCCCATAAACATCTGTTATAGAATTCAGAGTGTCGGGTTGCATCACTCCGACATCAATTCCGATTTCTCTTGCTCTAACTCGTTTTATTTCTCTTGCTGTATCTAATGGCACGATTCTATCTTTATTCAAGTTTTTAATTTAAACTATTCCACTGGTTTGATTCTGACTACCTGGTTCTACGAACTTAATCCGGGGCATTTTGTCATTCCGTGCTTGACATGGAATCCAAACGTTATGCTATAGACTTTCAGATAATAAATTCGTAGTAGCACCGCATCGGCGGACCGAGGCGTCGGAAGCCCGCATACCCCTGCCTGTGATTGACGGGCACGGAGGCCCCGGTCCGGCGTCCCGGTACTACCAACATTATTCATCTGAAATACTATAAGAGGTGATACAAACATTTTCTGAATAGCGGCTGGGCTGGTGTACCAGGCGAGTCCGGCATGACACACAGGTGACCAACATCACGATCATCCACAATCAACGGAGCAAAACGGTTCGGAATACGTTTGTTCAAATTTTGCGATCAATTCTATAAATCGCATTATTAGTATTTGTGCTTATGTAGATATGGCCGAAACAAGATACAGCAACGTCCGTAGGTATAAATGGCAAAGGACCCTCAGCATAACCTGGCAGACCAATGGGTAAGTTCCAAGCGATTGTTTCTCTCCTACCTGTAACTGGATCAATAGCTAGAAGTCGTTTTTTGCCTACTTCCGCAAGGATTATTTTTCCATCGGGATGGAGAGCTATGCCTTCAGGCATATCCAGATCGGACGCGACTATTTTTCTGTTTCCATTGGCAATTTCAATGCTGGAAAGTACACCGCTTCCAGTTTCCGTAACAAAAACCTGTTGCTCGTCCTTTGTTATTGTTAGCCCGGTAGGAGTGCTCATGTTATCCTGAAGAACAATCCGGTTTTTTTGACCTGCCTGATCAAGAATCCTGATAACCTGTCCTGCTCCACAGTCTGCCACTAGCAAGCTTCCATCGGGCAATTCTACTGTGCCATAGGGATAATTCAAGCCTTTAATCGTAGAAAGAAATTTTGAGGTTATACGGTCTAAAATATGAATTTCTCCGGCAAACCAATCGCTAATAATCACATGTTTTTCGTTTGCCGAGATTGAAGTGGAAAGAATCAAAGGGGTAACAAAGGATCGGTGCATTTCTTTTTGCTCACCTGTCATAGCATCCAAGACCCGATAGGCAAATAAATCTGCTACATATAAAGTAGTCTCATTCTGATCTTCATATAAAGCGATTCCACATGGAGTTGTTAACCCTTTTCCCTGTGGAGAAACAGCTTCAATAATTTTCTTAATATCACCGGAATCAACATCCACCTGATAAACTGCTTTTTCGACAAAACTACTAACATATAATTGATCATTGGAATCAATCGCTAGATTGTCAAGACCTGGATTAATTCGAGCAATGATTTTTTTATCCCCTTTTATAACGTCTTCAATCTGGAAGACAAACCCACCAAACGTATCAACACCAAATAACTGTCCTTTAGAATTAAACTTGACCGCTGTGGGTAAATAAAGTCCGGATGTTATTGTTTCTACCTGACCATTGTGTACATTCATTCTGATAATCAATCCATCATGCATTTGCGGACTATAGAGCCAGCCATCATTCCCAAATGCAAATGCATTCAATCCTTCTGGTTTATCTAGAATTTGACGAGGTGTTTTTTTGCCATCAGGGTCTAATTCAAAGAGTTTGTCACCTAAAAAAGACTGGGCGAAAAAAACTTGCCCCTTCTTATTTATAGTTATTGGATCGGTGCCGGGATACCCAGAGACAAGAACACTTGGTGAGCCGCCTTCTTTTTTGACCCGAATCTCACCACTTAACAATGCTGTCCAATAAACAGTTCCATCTGGAGAAAAGACAAGATCATCGGCCTGTCCCATTGGAGAACCTATAAAAACCTCCACATTTCCTGAGTCTACATCAACTCGGTATATGGTCTGTTCAAAAAGACTCGCGACATAAAGCTGATTTTGTAGGTCGAAAGCCATACCATGAAAGGCATGAAAAGGTGATTCAGGCACCAACTTTTCCAACACATATTCCTCACTTAATTGAATTTCATGTTTTCCCTCATAAGCCATCTGTGTTCTTCCAATGTAAGCAACTGAAAAATTAAGGTGAAAAATCGAATGAAATCAAAAGGTTCCCGGAGAGACAAAATTGAAACTACATGGGTAAATCAAAAATTTTGCAAGACGATAACATCTGGAAATATATGTGTAAAGGCAAAATTAGAAGGGGTTTTTTGGGTATTTTAGTGATAATTTCTAATAGAAATGGCCTAGATAACGTGCTACATAGAATACAACATTTGCGGTAACCTGGGAAAAGACATGAACAAGGAATCAGAAATAGCGGTATTGATCATTGAGGATGAAGCAGGAGTGAGGAGGAGTATCGCAGCTTACCTGGAAGATCATGATTTTAAAGTATTAGAAGCTGAAAATGGTCAAATTGGCTTAGAAAAGTTTGATCATCATGATCCTGATATTCTTTTAGTAGACTTGTGGATGCCTAAAATAGACGGTTTCGGCGTGTTGGCGGAAGTCCAGGATAAATCCCCACAAACACCAGTCATTGTAGTATCCGGTGCAGGTGTTATTGAAGAAGCCATCAAAGCCATTCATCTGGGAGCTTGGGATTTTATTTTAAAACCGATCCAGGATATGTCAATCATTGAACATGCCATCCAGAAAGCATGGGAGCGTGTTGTATTATCACGGGAAAATCAGGCCTATCGTGAAAACCTGGAAAATGAGGTACGTAAACGAACTTTTGAATTGCAGAAAGCTCATACTGAATTGGAATTACGGGTTGCAGAACGTACAAAGCAGTTAGAAGAGCAGACACTGGAATTGGTCAAAGCCAAAGAAGCTGCCGAGGCGGCAAACCGAACCAAGAGTGCCTTTTTAGCAAATATGAGCCATGAACTGCGTACACCCATGAATGCGATTTTGGGGTTTGCTGAGTTGATGGGGCGTGACAGTTCCCTCAATACTACACAACGGGAGTATTTGGACATTATCAGCAGCAGTGGTGCCCACTTGCTCGATTTGATCAATGATGTTCTGGACATGTCCAAAATTGAGGCCGGACAGATCACTCTAAATGTGGAAAGCTTCAACCTCCACCAAACTTTACAGAACATTGAAAAAATGGTACGCCTGAGGGCAGAAAATAAAAACCTGCACTTTATCCTCGATTATTCCCCGGATCTTCCGCAATATGTCAAAACGGATGAACACAAATTACGCCAAATTCTCCTGAATTTGTTGGGCAATGCCATTAAGTTCACAGAAACTGGTTATGTGTCATTGCGTGTAGAAAGCCGAACATTATCCCTGTCGAAAGTTGAAAATGACTATCCCTGTCTGTTTTTTGAAATCGAAGATACTGGGATAGGAATTGCTCCCGATGAAATTAGTGATTTATTTAATCCATTTACCCAGACAAGAAGTGCGCAAAAAATACATGAAGGTACTGGTTTAGGATTATCCATCAGTCGAGAATTTGTGTGGTTGATGAAAGGGGATATTACTGTGGAAAGTCCTCCACTTCGACCGACTGGAGATGATGAAAATATAAAAGGAGGGCCTGGTAGTCTCTTCAAATTTTACATTCGTGTGGAGCCTACTAAGATGGAAGAAATTCAGATCAAGGAAACCAGTCGAAGAGTCATTGGTCTGGAAGCAAAACAAGAAATGTTTCGTATTCTGATTGTTGAAGATAAAATGGAAAATCGGTTGTTTTTAAATAAACTCCTGCAGATGGTTGGCTTTGAAGTGGAAGAAGCGACAAATGGAAAAGAAGGAGTCGAGAAACATAAAACATGGCACCCCCACCTGATTTTGATGGATTTAAGGATGCCTGTCATGGATGGCTATGAAGCAACCAGGCAGATTAGAAATGATGAACGACAAGCACAGGTTGCTCCAGACAAACAAACGCCTATTATTGCCTTGACAGCAAGTGCATTTGAAGGTGATAGAATGTCTGTGTTATCGGTGGGCTGTAACGATTTTATCCGTAAACCTTTTCACGAGTCAGAACTGTTTGAGTCCATGAATAAATGCCTTGGAGTCCGGTATATCTATGATGATATAGATGATGAGACAACAGGAATCATCCAGCACAACCAATCTATCAGTTTATCGACAAACCCCTCACATGATGCGTTGCTTGCTGCTGCTTTGACAGAATTACCAGAACCATTATTGGAAAATTTCAAACAGGCGACTTTAGAACTTGATGTGGAAATGATGTTGGATCATATTGAACAAATACGAAAGTATGATTCCGTTTTGGCTGAATTTTTAAAAGGTTTAGCAAAAAATTTTCAATATGAGAAATTATTATCTTTTTTTGAACAGTAGCCTATAACTCGCCAACAAATGTGTTTTCTGGGGGACTGTCTTGGAATGAAGACAGAGAACAAGAATTTGCAAAGCGACCAATGAGACCCATTCCTTTGCGATAGACATGAACAACAAAACAGAAAATATGGATCGAGTATCCGAGGCCAAAAGTAATATATTAGTCGTCGATGACAACCCAAACAATTTAAGGCTGTTGTCTGGAATTCTAACCGCAAATGGTTATAAAGCCCGTTCAGCCCCCAGTGCCTCTTTGGCATTTCGATCCGTACAAGCTAGCCTTCCCGATTTAATATTATTGGATATTATGATGCCAGAGATTGACGGGTTCGAAGCATGCCAGCAATTCAAGGCATCTCCTGAAACACAAGATATCCCCATCATATTTTTGACAGCAAAAACTGAAATGGATGATATTGTCAAAGGATTCCAATTGGGAGCCGTGGATTATATCACAAAACCATTCAATTCCAGGGAACTGTTGACACGCATCAATACACATCTGCAATTGAAGTGGAGTAAAGAAGCCGTGTTGAAGCAGAAAACAGAATATCAGGAGTTGCTCCATGTGCTGTGTCATGATTTGTTGAATCCATTGAATGGATTATTGTTGGCATTGCAGCATGCAGAAGAGAATCCCGCTGTGCTTGTTGAAAAAAGAAATATGATGTTGCATGCAGTGGAAAGTAGCGTCAAAATTGTTGATTTGGTAAGGCAATTTAGAGCGTTGGAAGAAAAAAAATATCAAATCGATTTAGTACACGTCAATCTGAAAGATATGATTTACCGTTCGCTCCAAATACTGCAACATAAGTTTTATCGGAAGGATATCACGCCAATCATCAATGTGAATGATAACCTTATGGTTCAGGTGGAAGAAACTTCATTTATTCATTCTGTCATCAATAATATTCTAACCAATGCGATCAAATTTTCTTTTCCAGGTACATCGATTATTATCGATGCTTATCAGGCAGAAGATCATATCATTCTGACCATTAAGGATCATGGAATTGGTATGTCTGAAGAATTACTTCAAAACATTTTTAAACCCAATAAGGTGACCACACGTAGTGGTACCAACGGAGAAAAAGGTACAGGTTTTGGAATGCCATTGGTGAAAAAGTTTGTGGCTGAATATGGTGGTTCCATCCGAGTTTCTTCCCAAAAGCAAACCGAAGACTCTCAGGAACATGGAACACGAGTTGAACTCACTTTGAAAAGATCAGGCAACACTTCTCGAAGCGATGATCGAATCCATTAAAAGCTGCACGAAATGGTATATAATACACACAAGCAAGGCTGTGGTTGTTCCTGCTGTGTTAATAATTGCCAGGATGCTGATTGCAACAGGTAGTGTTTTTTGAGACGCAACAAACAGCAAAGCTTTTTTTTCTTCAATTCTTAATTTGAGAAAAACTCCCCCACCCGCATTTCCCAATAAAAGCAACAAGTGAGCAAAAAAAGTAGCAAACAGTACTTTCAACAAACCAGGAATATCCAGAGTCACCAATATTTCTCTGGAAGCGGACATTGACATCCACACAATCAAAATAATACATGTGGGAGGAATGTGTTTGATGATGGATAGTTCTTGTCTCGTCTGCCAGATCCGTTTGGTTTGATTTCCAATGAAAAAAGGTACCAGAACATAAAGCACCAGATCTTGGAGCAATGGAAAAGCAGATAGGCTGATTTCACCATCAATCTTTAAACAAAGCGGTAAAATGAAGGGAATGGTAAACACTCCAACAATGTTGAGTCCTATCGTTATCATCAAGGCCCACAATGTATTACCATGCGCCACTTCAGTGAGCACGATCCCGGAAGACAAGGTTGGAGGAACAACAGAGGCAACAATCAATCCCAGGGTCATTGCAGAAGAGAGTTGAAATAAATGAGCCAGGCCCAAGCCAAGAAATGGAGCAATCAGCAGATTGGTAAAAAAAGCGAAAACAAACGTTTTCAAAAAATAGAGATTCCATGGTATTTCTTTATACTTTGTTTGATAGCCATATATCAAAAAAATACTAATCACTAACCACGGTACCAGACCTGTGTTTTTTAAATAGATACCTGGATTGGGAATCAACAGTCCCACAACAATAGCAGCAATTAAGCCCAAAGGTAGGAAATTTCTTTTGAAAAAAACCATGTAGGTTATGGATTGTTATTGTGTTACGAATTTAGTGAAGTAGGAAACCCATGGCAACTGAGAAGATCGCATAAGTCTGTGCGGAGTAGGTTTAATTTTGGTAAAAAGTCTTCTTTTTGCTGCTGAGCGTCTTGTAGATTCTGGTAAAGATTTTCGCAATCAATCAGGGCACTTTCTACTTGTAAAGTAAATTGTTTATTGATGCTTTCAATGAGCAATTCCAACCCTTTGCACAAGTAAAGGTATTTGATATTTTCCCGATAATTCAATATGTCAAATTCTAAGCTGTGTGCCGCGTCTTGTTTCAATTGTACCAAAAGTTCTTCCCAAAATTCCTGATCCATCAAGGCAGGATCTTGTTGTTGATCTTTGTCTTTTTTTTTCTGAAAAACATTCAATTTTTTCTGAAAGAGCCGCTTTCCCAGTAAATAAAAGCTCTTGAGCTTTTCACGGGCATGGCAATCCAGGGTAGAAGAAAACATTACAAATGGAACTTCAGGAAATTGTAAAGTGAATTGATTTTGTGAAAGTGGAGGAGTTGAGATTCCATTTGCTGTATCCTCAGACAGTTCTGTCTGTTGGAGCAAATTAAAAGCAGGAGAACAGATTTTTTGCAGGGTGTCTAAGTATTTTTCTTGAAGTGATTTGAGATGATCCAAAACAGGAGCATTTAATTCTTCTGTGACAAAAACCAACAATTGGTGTTGTAAGTTTTTATAAAATTTGATGGTTTGCATAGAAAGAGGGTCTTCCGATGCAGAAAAATCGACAGGCAGTTGATAATTTTGAATAAACTGGTGGAGTTGGGAGACAATAAAACTGGAATTTTTATCAAATAGATCATTGACATCATAACTCAGTTCCTGTCTTAATTGTTTATAGGCCCCATTCAATGCTGCCTGCAAGGATTGATTGGCTTCTTGCAAATCTTGATTTCTCTGTCGCATCACCTCCTGCATCTTTTGCATCTGCCGGGTGTCCTCGTGATTGGCCTGATGGGCATTTTCTGTGAACTCCCAAATCTTTTGTATCAGATAATACCAATGTGCGGCTTCACTTTTTTGAATGATGTCTTCAGCATGTTGAATGGCATGTTCCTGTAAAACCTCTTCCAACATTGTCCACTGATCTTGATGATATTCAATGAGAGGAGTCACCATATTCCAAAGCTGCAACTGCGATGCAATTCTGGGAGAATGAGGAGAAGGTAGATGCGAAAACAATTGATACAATGCGGAAACTCCAAAAATGCGGGGCTGGTTGATCCATTGTTTCAAATCGGCGGCTTGTTGCTGAAGAACTCGTTGGGCATCTTCTAGAGATTCATGCTCGGTGAAGTCTAAATTGATGATAAAAAGCGTTTGCTGAAGGAGTCCCAACTGTTTTAATGTTTGCAATAATACCAAATCAGCCTGGCGTAGACCCGTACGTGAGCTGATGACATACATGACAAGTGAGCATTGGGCTAAATAGCTTTGCACCATTGCAAAATGATGAGGATTCGGCGAATCACTTCCCTGGCAATCTGAAATTTCAAGGTGAGATAGGATTGCCAAAGGCAGGTCTAACTGAATATCCTGCATATAAACGGCATATTCTTTTTGACTGACGAATTCCTGGTGACGTTGGAGTTCGTCTTCTTCCAAAAGTAATTCAGATTCGGTATCTTCTAAATAATCATGGATGGCGGAATACCCCTGCAGAAAGGATTCTAAAAGAATGCGTTCCTGATTTAAATTTTCGTATTGTTCAGAAAATTGGAATGAATGTTTTTCCAAGAATGCTTTTAGAAATTGTCGATCTTCTGGTTTGTTCAAGTTCGGCGAATGATCTAAGTCTCCATGGACTGCCTGGGCGAGGATGACATACGCATTCTGTACCTCTTGATCAATCGTTGGCCAGGATTTGAAACGTATGGAAGCACAGGGAGAAGATCCAAAGCGGACACGGGTGATGATGGAAGTCAGGACCCCAGCTCCACGTTTTAACAGGTCTCGCCCCAAAAAAGCATTAGCCAGTGAGGATTTACCCGATTTGATCGTACCAATGACTGCCAGACGCACCATATTCTCTTGCAGTCTTTCTGAGATAGTGTCCAATACATTTTCCCATGCCACGAATTGAGATGGTGCGTGGTGGAACAATTTTCTTAATTTTTGAATATATTGACGGGTTTCTTCCAAAGGAAGATCTTTCATGCTGGACCTCTCACCCTATGAAATGATGTCACTGTCTAACTCACGTTACATGTACGAATCTTGCCAAAGATGGCTGGCTTTTATCAAAGAGTTCCTCATTTCGACGCAAGGCACAAAGGCAGTAGTTCGTATCAACACGCTTTTACTGGAGTACTTATTGCAAAAATTGTTCACGTAACGTCAGTGCCTAAATATTGCAAGCTGATAATGGTGACGTCGTCATCACAGGGGATACCATCACTGTATTCTTTCACATTTGTCATCAATTTATTCAATAATTCTTTGACATCCAGTTTTCGATTGTCTTCTAAGAATTTTTGTAATCTGGACATTCCAAAAATTATTTTTTCCTTATTTTTCCATTCAATAATTCCATCTGTGTAGAAAAGAATTTTGTCTCCAGGTGACAGGTAGTAGGTTTTTTCTTCATAAGGAATGATCAGATCAGAAGTGAACATACCCATAGGTAAACCTCCTTCTTCTTGAAATGGAAAAGGGGGTGAACCGTCTGCCGGGATAATGATGAGTGGAGGGTGTCCTGCATTACAGGTGAGTAATTTTCCGTCTGGAAAAATCTTCGTATAAATGCCAGTAATGAACTTGTCTTCAATATGGCGATTCACCAAAGCGTCATTTATGAACGTAACCGTTTCATTGATAGTACCTACTTCAGTTTTGCCGTCTATCATGAATGGTACCATCATCGTAATAAGAGCTGCTGGAATTCCATGTCCAGTGGCATCTCCAATGAAAATTCGCTGTTCATCTTCCCCTTTGGTTGAAAAATCGATGATGTCGCCAGAAACTTTGCCATATGGTTGAAAAATCCATGCGATGGATAAAAATGAAACATCTGTCAATTCCCGCATCACGGTTTTTTGAATTCCTGAAGCCAGCAGGAGTTCTGTATCAAGTTCTTTGTATAAATTTTGAATTTCTTCCCGAGAGCGTTTCAGTTCCAGGTGGGTTTTGACTCTTGCCAGCAGTTCTTCACGATTGAAAGGTTTGGTCACATAATCCACCGCTCCAGTGGCAAATCCCTGCACAATATTTTCAGTTTCAACTTTTCCTGTCAGGAAGACAACAGGGATATCTCTGGTGTTCGGAGATTCTTTCAAATGCGAACACACTTCAAAACCATCCATTTCTGGCATCATGACATCTAAAAGAATCAGATCGATGTTTTGTGATTTTGCCTGGGCAATGGCATTTTTTCCATTTTGTGCAAAAGCAAGCTTATAACCTTCTGGCTTGAGAAAACTGGCAACTACCTGGATATTTTTCGGAACATCATCAACAATTAATATTGTCGATGACTTGTCGTCTTGGCCATGCATGCATATCCTCTTTTATCATTTTCAAATGGTCGATTCGTTCCCTTTTTCTACCAACATCTTGAATTTTACCTCATTTCCTTCAAAAACCGAGGCATCAATTTGATCCAAAAGATCCAGGTGGGGATAATCGTAATCTTTACACATCTCCCTGATATTTTCTGTTTTTTCTAGAATTTGCTCGCCTTGAAAGATAGGAATATCCATCAGGTGTTTGAATTCTTCTTGTAGATCTTTTTGAACCGCTTCAGGTAATGGGGAACGTGCAATAACTTTTTGAGGTTTTGTCTCGACTGGTTCAGTTTGGCGTAAATATTTGACGAGTACGGTAAAAAGTTTTTTGAAATCAATAGGTTTTGTGAGATAGTCAGTAAATCCTACCTGATAAGCTGATTGTTGTTGTTCGGCGAATGCATCTGCAGAAAGGCCAATAATTGGAATTTTAGAAAATTGAGAATACTTTCGGATATGTTGAATAGCTTCCTGCCCACTCATCACAGGCATGTGAATATCCATCAAAATCAAATCGGGCATTTGGTGATTAGATTCTAATTCCAATATCTTTTTTATTCCCTGAGAACCATTTTCTGCCTGGTGTATTTGAATTCCTAAATTTTCAAACCAGACTTGCAACATTTCCTGGTTCATGAGGTTGTCTTCGACGACTAATACGACATTATCCTCACAAAAGGCAACATTTTGTCCTTCTGAGAGGCCCTCCAGTTCTTCTTCCTTTCCTTGTGCTTCTTCTAATGGGATCTGTACAGTGAATGTAGAGCCTTGATTTGGCAAACTTTCTACTGCAATATGACCTCCTAACAGTTTTATCATTTTTTGGGTAATCGCTAAACCCAGACCTGTTCCCTGAGAGGGGCGTGTGAGACTTCCATCAATTTGCTCAAATGCGTCAAAGATCAACTCCCATTGGCTGGGGGCAATTCCAATTCCCTGATCAATGACCTGAAACACAATAAAATCCTCCTGTTTTTTTGCTGTGATCTGCACCCTTTTTTTTTCAGGTGTAAACTTAATGGCATTACTGATCAGATTCATCAGGATTTGATTCAATTTAGTCCGGTCAGAATAGACCATGACGGGGAGTTCTAGATCATAATCATAAGTAAAATAGACTTCTTTTTGGATGGCCTGGGCTTTATTGATATGGTAGATCCCTTGAAACAAGAGCTTCAAGTTGAGCACTTCCTTGGAAACTCCCATTTTTCCTGCTTCTATTTTTGATAGATCTAAAATATTATTAATTAATTCAGATAAATTGTTTCCTGCTACTTTGATATTATCCAAATAGTGTCTAACCTTTTGCGGCAATGCGTGTTCTTTGGCATAATTGAGTAAAATGTGACTGAAACCAATAATGGAATTCAAAGGGGTACGGATTTCATGACTCATATTAGCAAGAAATTTGGTTTTTGCTGCATTTGCTGCTTCCGCTTGATTTTTGGCAATATGCAACTCTTCTTTGGCTGCTTCCAGATTACGGTTGGTGATTTCATATTGCAGTGCTTTGTGAGTAGTGATCGTCAGTTTTTCCGTGAGAATCATGGCAAAGATGCGATAGAAAGTATTGTCCAGAGTACTTGGATCAATTGTGGTGTACTGGCTGATATCTTTAGTAACGATGCTGAAAATGTGAACATGTGATTCGGCAATTACGGTCTCCATACTGGGTTTGGAGCTAATCACACTCATTTCTCCAAAAATATCACCTTTGCGTTGCAATTGGAAAATTCTCTCTCCTTGAGAATAAATGCCAACGATTCCACGATTCAAAAAATAAAGACGGTTATTGACTTCTCCCTCCTTGACTATTTCGGTATTGGGAGGGTAATGACCTAATTCAGCCAGAGGTATCATTTGTTTCAACAAGTTGTCAGGCAAATGACCGAATAGCCGAGTATTCTTCAGATAGTCCAAGATGCCTTGATTACCATTGAATAGATATTTGTCTGTCTTGTTGACCATCCTGTCTCTTTATTTTTGCATGTTGATCGAGCCTTCAATAAGCCGGGTTCTGTCCTTGCTGTATAGTGCTCCAGAAAAGTTTTTTCCTAGAGTTCCTCCTTGTTTTCAAAGGAAGGTAGGGCGATCCTCGTGCGGGGATTTTGCAAAAGCTTTTCTGGAGCACTATATCAACAAGTCATAGCCATTTATCTAGAATTCTCGTTACCGAGAACCTCAAGCGTCCTACCCAACCGCTAGACGGGTCACCTAATTGCGGTTCTATTTGGACTTGCAACGAATGGGGTTTACACTGCCACCTTTGTCACCAAAGGTGCGGTAGGCTCTTACCCTGCCTTTTCAACCTTACCTGTATCTATGAAAGACCATCGGCGGTATGTTTTCTGTTGCACTTTCCATCAGCTCACACTGCCTGGTGATTAACCAGCATTCTACCCTGTGTTGCCCGGACTTTCCTCTCGTGCTTCTCAACACCAGCGACTATGTTTCAGACTCGAAAATAACTCCTCATTTTTTTCGACTCACGTCAGCATATTAAGAACCTGTTTGAAAAACCTGATTCTGCTGCAAAACCGTCTCATTGGCGTCTGTTTTGAGAAAATTTTCGTTAAATAGGCTCGCTATTCGCCTCAAA
>JANQHV010000279.1 GCA_028282505.1 SAR324 cluster bacterium
GTGAAGCGAAGGATCTCTAAATGGCGGATATATGATAGATTCTTCGCTATGCTCAGAATGACAAATCGTAAAAAAACGAATTCTCTAACAGGTTCTAAAGCTCAGAAAGCTTTAGACGATATAAGTTACACCACAGCAAAAACCCCATTAAGCGGGAACAGGGACTAAATGGCCAGAAGTAGATTCCGCTGACGACTGAACCCAGCCGAAGTCATGAAAAATCGAATAAATCGCCGGAATCATCAAAAGAATGATCACGGTGGACGCCAGTAACCCAAATGCGACACTGGTCACCAAAGGGATCAATATTTGAGCCTGTAAACTTTGTTCGAGCATCAAAGGCGCTACGCCCACAATGGTCGTGGTTGATGTCAGAAAAATCGCCCGAAAGCGTTCACGGCTGGCTTGTTGAGTAGCTTTGATGACGGCGATCCCGTTGACGATGTGCCGTTTAATGAAAGTGATGAGCAAAATAGAGTCATTCACCACAATGCCCGAAAGGGAAACAAAGCCAATCAATCCCGGTAAGGTTAAATTCAACCCCATGACCAAGTGCCCTACAATCACCCCGATGAAGGATAACGGAATGGCGAGCATGACAATCAACGGTTCACTGTAGGTGCGGAATTGGAAACTCAACAAAATGAAAATGCCCAATAGACCAATCAAAAAGGCACGGATCAAGGAACTGAGGGTCTTGGCCGATTCTTGAGCTTCTCCAGCAAATTCAATGGTGATGGAAGAGTAGTCTTTTTGAAACTGAGGCAAAAAACGTTTTTTGATATCATTCAACATCTCATTGGTATTGATGAGCGAGGGATCGATTTCTCCTTGAATGGTGACAGTGCGCTGTCCATCGATGCGTTGGATACGAGAATACCCTTGGGTGGGTTCAAAATACGCAACGGAACTCAAAGGCACTTGAAGTCCTCGACTGGTTGTGAGGGTAAAATAATCCAAATCGGCTAAACTGTCACGATCCAAGGCATCTAGACGAACATCAATTTCATAGGTTTCAGCCCCAACATACATTTCTCCCACCGAAACTCCCAGTAACGAGGAGCGAAGTTGATTGGCAATCGCTCGGGCATCGAGCCCCAAAGCCAAGGCGCCTTCTTTTAAACGCAACGACATCTCTTTTTTACCAGGACGCAAATCGTCAAATACACTGAGGACTCCCCGATACGATTTGAGCCAGGCTTGAAACTCTAATGAGGCTTGTTTGAGTTCTGTTAAATCGTTACCCACCAATCGAATATCAATGGGCCGCCCAGCGGGACCCAAAGCGGGTTCTGTGATATTCAATTCCAGAACATCTTGCAATTCTCCGATTTCGTCGCGCCATTGCGCCAAAACTGTATCCAACGATCCAGCCCGAATCTCTGCTCCCAATAAGTCCACAGCCACGGTTACCACATGGGGACCGGCTTCATTCACATCGCCATTCTGATTGTACTGGATGCGAATGTTTTGGACCAACGACTGTCCCTCCGGTTGATTTGGGGATAAACGCATGTTGACCCGTTCTAACGCGTCCACAATCGTAGTGACTTTGGATTCGGTGAAAGCCAGTGGGGTCCCTTGAGGGAGAAGGACACGCGCTTCGATGTTGTTGCCTTCGATTTCGGGAAAAGCTTTGAACTTGACAGTCCCATTGACCATCAAACTCAAAGCAATCAAAAAGGTACTGAATACACCCCCAACAAACACATAACGCCAAGAGACAACCACTTTCACCAGTTTCCCGAACACATCATCACGAATCCATTCAATCGTCTGTTCAAATTTTCGACGGAATGGGTGTTGAGATGTTTTTTGGGCCAATGCATGACTAATATGGTGGGGCAGGATCAAAAAGGCTTCAATTAAGCTCACACTCAGGGTCATGATCAGCACAACGGGCATCACTCGCATCACCTTACCAATGTTGCCTTCCAAAAACGCCAAGGGCGCAAACACACAGATGGTGGTTAAAAACGACGAAACCACACCATGATAGACGCCGGAGGTACCATCGATCGCAGCCTCGACAGTGGACTTGCCTTTACGCATCTGGGCATAGATGTTTTCGGCAATGACAATCGCATCGTCCATGATCAATCCAATGGCAATCAAAAGTCCGACCATGGTGAGCATGTTGAGAGAATAACCAAGCCAATTCATCACAAAAAAGGTCCCTAAAAAAGAAATGGGCAATCCCATCGCTACCCAAAAAGCAAACCGTAAACTGAAGAAGAGCCACAAGGTTAACACCACTAAAATAAACCCTTGCCAGCCATTTTTGACAAGCATGGTCAAACGGTCTTCCACAATGGTATAGGTATCACCCGTGATAATGAGATTCACACCAGGGGGCGTACTTTGGTTTTTCAGTTCAACAAAAGTTCGCAGGGTTTTCCCGACTTTGAGCGAATCCTCAGCTTTGGTTTTATTGATATCGAGGATCGCGGCACGTTTGCCATTGAACAAGGTTTTTACTTCGTTCAATTCAAAACGATCCTGGATTTTAGCAATGTCGCCCAATCGGATCTCTGCTCCATTTTCTTGACTGACCACGATTAAGGAAGCAAAAGCATCTAACGATTGGCGTTCATCAGAAAATCGGACGAGCACGTCTTGATCATGTGCTAAGATGTTGCCTGCAGGCAGATTGGTGTTTTGTTTATTGATTGTTTGGGCAATATCATTGAGGCTCAATCCGTATTGACGTAACAGGTGTGATGGAATTTCGATGCGGACTTGATGGTCCGAAAACCCTTGCACGTCTACCAAAGAGATCCCCGGTAGCGCGAGCAATTCCAGCTTGATTTGTTCGGCATAGGCCTTCAAATCAGAGTTTGACATGGGGCCTGTGATCGCAATGGAGGCCACACGATCGGTGCGTTCTAAAATACGAATCTTCGGATCTTCGGCTTCATCGGGAAAGCTGGTGATCGCTTCGACTTCCGTTTTGATATCATCCACTAAACCGGAAAACTTCCCTTCCTCATCCCATTCCACAATGGTAGAAGCAAAACCGTCTTGGGCATCACACCGGATTTCTTGGATATGGCTAATGCCATCCAAGGCTTCTTGCACACTTTGGCAAAGGGATTTTTCGACCTCTTCAGGAGAAGCCCCTGGGTACACAACTTGGATTTGAACTAAACCGGAACTGAAGTCAGGAAAGGTTTCTTTTTTGAGATTAAATACCGTCATTAGGCCAATCACGATGAATCCAATCATCAATAAATTGGCAGCAGTGGGATGTTTTGTAAAAAAAGTGATAACCGCTTTCATTTGAGCTTCCCTCCTCCCTGGGCTTCTGCCAAAAGGGTTTGTAAGCTGTTGGGATCAGGCGAAGGAGCCAATAACATTCCCTCAATGGCAGGCACCAGATTCGACACAATCACGCGTTCCCCGGACTGGACCCCTTCCTTGAGCACCACAAAATTGGTCTGAAAAAAATCGGTAGTGACGTCTCGGATTTCCAACCGGTTGCTATCGTCTACCAAATAAACTTGGCTATCATGGAGTGCAGAACGTGGAATCACCTGTTGGTTGGGCAAGATTTTGCCTTGAAGCTCCACTTCTACATACATGTTTTTGATCAGGGGCGGCATCATGCTGGAAGCGGTGCTAGCATAAGGCGAATCGACTCCCACAATCACTCCAATGGTTCGAGCTTGGATATCGACCGCATCGCTGAATTGAAGGAGTTGTGCCGGCCATTCAAACTGGGAAGTCCCAGTCACTAAACGGACCCGGGAGGTGATTTCTTTCTGATTGAAGTCGAGTGGGTTGATTTGTGAAGGGAGAAATACAGCATTGGTTTTGAATAAGTTGCTCATCCGTTCTAATGAAATTTGAGCTGTCACTTCCGCTTTGTCGATACTGTCTGCCACTACCAGAATGTCTCCTTGTCGTGAAAATTGTTGGATTTCCACGTTCACTTGAGCAATACGGGCATCGAATGGCAACCGAATGATGGTATTTTTTAAGTTTAATTGCGAAATTTCCAATTTAGCCTTGGCAATATCCAGTTGCTTTTTCAGATTATTTCTTTGGGTGGGCAACAAGCGCAACGTGTTCTCCAAGGACATCACTTTTTGAACTTGGAGTAAGGTGCTCTTACGATCTTGATCCAATTTTTGTTCGCTGTAAGCATTTTTTTGAACCAAGGTTTCTGAGCGTTTCAAATCGACTTCTTGCAATTGCAGGATTTCTTTTTCAATTTTCAAGGTGTCTTGGGTATTCTTTTCGTTCAAATCCATTTCCTCCAACTGAGATTCAATGGAGGCCACATTGGCTTCGTCCTGAGAGACCATTAATTGATACTGTAAGGGGTCGATTTGTAAAAGGATTTCCCCAGCACGAATCTGCGCCCCTTTTTTCAACTTGGGATGCATTTCAATCACACGCCCACTGACCTCGGCAATTGCCTCCCACACTCGTGCTGGTTGGGCATTGCCGTATCCCAAAACCCGAGGAACCAAATCTACCGAAGGGACTTCGATATACCGAATCGGTTGAGCGGATTCGGTTGGTTCTTGAACTAGAGGTTCCTCTTCTCCTTGAATCTGCATCACCAATACCCCCATCCCTAACAAAAAAATGGGAAGACTCAAAAGGTGTTTCCATTGAAATTTGCGTTTTGCGGAAGTACTCATCATGCTCCTTTTGGGTTGAAAGTGAATGGGCCAGTACCTTTTGAAAATAGGGATTCCCGTCTTCATTGGAGTTGTTCCTCATTTTCTAAAAGCCTAATTTTGCTCCAATTCTTAATTTTAAACTAGCTGTTTTGCCAATTGATTTCGAGAGTGGTCTGGTTCAATGGCACACTTAAGGACTTCAATGGGACAAATCCATGGATAAAAGGAAAAGCCTGTCGGGAAATTGAGAAAAAGGGAAGGGCTAAATCACATTCCAGAGCTGTTTCACCAAAGCCGCATTGTTTCGGGAAACTGGAAGTTTGAGGTGAGGAAATTCCAGAAGGGTCAAGTACAAACTACGACCATCGATATGGTACGACTGCACCTGATTGATCCGTACAATGAATGAACGGTGAATGCGGAGAAAAAGATCGTTGGAGAGTTGTTTGATCAAACTTTCCAGATACACATCGCTGAGGAGCGTAGACAGATGGTGGGTTGCCTTGCCTTGCTGGTTCAAGTGAATGTGGCTGTAGCCATCTTTGCTCTCAATGTAGGCAATGTGATTCAGATCGACCAGGATCGTAGCCGATCCATGCCGAATACCAAACTTCTTTTTATTGTCAGGAGGAGTCAGTTGAGCAATCAAGGTTTGGAGATCTTGCGCAGAGGCATTCGTGGTAAAACGATCCAATTTATTAATACATTGGGCAAGCCGTTTGTGGCTAACGGGCTTTAACAAATAATCGAGGGCTTGGGTTTCAAATGCCTTTAAGGCGAATTCGTCATAAGCCGTCACAAAGATTAACTGATACTCCAACTGATGGGTTTCCAAAGCAACCTCAAGTCCGGTTTTTCCAGGCATTTGGATATCCAAAAACACCAGTTGGGGGTGATGTTGTTGGATTTTTTCAATGGCCTCCTGACCATCTTTGGCCTCATCAATCACAACAATATTGGGGTATTCTTTCAACATACCGGTCAGTTTGCGCCGTGCTGCTTTTTCATCATCAACAATCAAAGTTTGGAGTTTTGTCATAGTTCTCCAATGGGAATCTGGATTGAAACTTCGGTCCCTTGATTGGGAGAGGATTGGATTTCAAACCTATGGTTGTCGCCATACAATAATTGTAGGGTGTCTTTAATTACGGAAATTCCATACCCTTCTTTGATTTCCTGGGGATTGCATCCCGCTCCATTGTCGGTGATACACAGGTTCAAATGTGTGTCTGCCGTTTTGATGGTGATAGTCAATTGCCATTGTTTGGCTTCTACGGAAAAACCATGCACAAAAGCGTTTTCAATCAAAGGTTGCATAATCAAGGGGGGCACCATTATGTCGCTACCCCCTGAAGGGTAATCGATGTGGTAATCCAAATATTCTTCAAATCTTTTTTTTTGAATGTCCAAATACAATTCGACCATCGATACTTCTTGTTCCAGGGAAACCAATTTTTTGGAAGAGGCGTTCAACACACTTCGCAACAAGTCGGCTAAATCTTCTAAGATTGTATTGGCATTTCGGGGATTGTATTCGATTTCAGAGGAAATGAGGTTGAGGGTATTGAATAAAAAATGGGGATTCAATTGAGACTTGAGTGCTTGGTATTGTAAAATTTTGTAGTTTTTTTTGAGTTCTTCTTTTTCTTTTTGCTGCTGCAAAATGAAACGGACAGAGGCAATCAACAACGTTACCAGAAAGACATGGAGCAATCCAGGAACGAGTGGGGGTTTGAGCTGCCCACTGCGGACATGAAAATAAGGGGGTAATACGGCATAAACCGTCAGCATCCCCAAAGTTCCTGCGATTCCATACTTAAAAATAAATGCTTTGGTGGATTCCAATTTAGTGGAGGTGAGAAAATCGACTGCGAAGGAAAAGAGCAGCGTCACAAATGCGGCCAATTCGATATAAAGTGCCACTCTCAAATAATTGTTCAGATCAAAGTCTGCTACAAAGGAAATGGCGAGACTGGCAAACCCAAAATATATCAGTGGTAAAAATACTAATAATGTAAAAATGCGATTGGTTAAAAGTGCCAATAAACGATCATCCAGGTAGTGAATCATACTCTGCCCTTGGCAAAAAGGTCATGGCGTTGTTCAGGAAATTTAAGCCAACACTTCCTGCTGGAAATAAGTATCACTATAGTCCTAAAAAACTCAGTATCCCGAAA
>JANQHV010000302.1 GCA_028282505.1 SAR324 cluster bacterium
AGATGAAATAAAAATTGTCAAAAAATTTCCTCCTGAAGAGCTATTTGTCCTTGGAGATATGGTACGACTCGAACAAGTATTTGTGAACCTGATCAGCAACGCCATACAGGCCATGAACAACATTGCTCCACGTATTCTTTACCTGGATGCCTACCTGGAAGATAATACTGTTGCTATCACGGTTCGTGATACTGGCCCAGGGATCCCTAAAAACCACCTGGCTTCGATCTTTGATCCTTTTTTCACCACCAAAGAAGCAGGACAGGGACTTGGTTTGGGCTTGGCCATTTCCTATCGGATTATTGATGGCTTAGGAGGCACCATCCAGGCAGAAAACAACCCAACAGGCGGTGCCATGTTCACTGTCAAATTGCCTAAAACAAACCCGGAGGCTCGTATATGACTACTAACCCCCCCGTTATTTTCATTGATGATGAAGAACACATCCGCATTGCAGGCAAACAAACACTGGAACTGGCAGACTATGAAGTTCACTGTTACGAAGCGTGTGAAAATGCAATTCCTAAAATTTCATTGGAATGGCCCGGTGTCATTGTCAGTGATATCAAAATGCCACGTTTGGATGGGCTTTCCTTCATGAAACAGGTTTTGGCCATCGACAGAGACCTGCCCGTTATCCTGATTACCGGTCATGGGGATATTTCGATGGCTGTCAATGCGATACGTGATGGCGCCTACGATTTTTTGGAAAAACCCTTTCCTACAGAGTTGCTCATTGATGTTGTCAAACGCGCAATGGAAAAGCGGACACTCACTTTGGAAAACCGCAATCTCCACAAAGAACTGGAGATGCAAAACACGGCAGTCCCTCGGATCATTGGAAACACCCCTTCTATTCAACGCTTACGCAGGATGGTTGTACAAATGGCAAATGTCGGTGCCGATGTTCTGCTACTGGGAGAAACGGGTACTGGTAAAGAATTAATTGCGAGATACCTTCACGAGTGCAGCCACCGTCAGGGAAAAAATTTTGTTGCTGTCAATTGTGGTGCTTTACCAGAAACAATCATTGAAGGAGAACTGTTTGGTCATGAAGCGGGAGCTTTTACCGGTGCTCAACAACGTCGTATCGGAAAATTTGAACATGCCAATGGAGGTACCCTTTTCCTCGATGAAATCGAAAGCATGCCTCTTTCACTCCAGGTGAAAATGCTGCGGGTATTGCAAGAAAGATCTGTCGAACGCCTGGGATCGAACGAACTGATTCCCCTGGACCTTCGTGTGATTGCAGCTACCAAAGTGAACTTAAAAGAAGCGGGCGAACAGGGAACCTTTCGTGAAGATCTTTATTACCGTCTCAATGTGGTCACGCTGGAAATCCCACCATTGCGAGAACGGCAAGAAGACATTTCTCTATTATTTCAACATTTTGTGATTGCGGCATCTGCCCACTATCGCCGCGAAACCCCACCTTTGACAGGTGACTGTTTGCGGACCTTGATGGCTCACAACTGGCCTGGTAATGTCCGTGAGCTAAGAAATGTGGCTGAACGTTATGTCCTGCTTGGAGAAGAATGTGGTTTTAACCTTGATGAAATACTGCATGGAGCCGCATCTGCCAGCAACCTCACCCTGCCTGAACAAGTACAGAGTTTTGAAAGAAGCGTGATTGAGCACGAATTGGTTCGCAATCACGGCAGTATTACCAAAACCTTGGAAGCATTGAGTATTCCCCGAAAAACCCTATATGACAAAATGCGCAAATATGGTTTGGACCGTCGTAACTATAAATAATAGATTTACAATTCGATTCCAGGAAAAATATGAGTTATAGTGAGTTTACAATCGATGATTTGAAAAATAGGTTCCAACTAGAATTTATTGAGGATCAGAAACTTTTTTCAAAAATTGTAGATTATGACGTTCCAGATGAGTTGACTGTGATTTTAGAAAAATTTATTCCATTAGCGTTAGCCATAGATACTGAGAAAGCAAGATCAGAATTCATAGTTGCTCCAATAATGGCGGAATTAAAAATAACACTCAAAGAAATAAGTCTATTTTCAGGTATTGAGTTCAATATTGACAAAAATCTTGGTTTATCCGGGCGTTGTGACTTTATTATCTCTAAATCTAAAGAACAATACAGTCTCAATGCTCCTATTCTTGTCATGGTTGAAGCAAAAAATGACAATATTAAAAGTGGCATACCACAATGCGGAGCAGAAATGGTTGCAGCACAACGGTTTAATCATGAGAAAAACAACAGTATAAGAAATATTTATGGTTGTGTTTCTACAGGAACTAATTGGAAATTTCTAAAATTAACAGATACTAAATTCTATATTGATACAATGGAATACTATATTCAAAGTCCTGAGAAAATCATGGGCATTTTAGCGGCAATTGCTATGGAGTGAGAGCCCCAGCAATTGCAGAATCATGATTGTTGGCTCTTAGACTCACTGATGAAAGCTTAGATGAACCAATTATAAAATTTTTCAGAAAAGATTGAAGACAACCATTTTCGTTAATTATTTTTTGAATGTTCCTAAGCAGCATGAGGAATTTGAATTTCAAAGGTCGTGCCTTTGTCCAGTTCTGTCTCGATTTGGATTTGTCCACCCAATTCATCAACCGTCGATTTGACGGCATCCATTCCAACCCCCCGGCCTGATACATCCGTGACTTCCTCTTTTGTGGAAAACCCTGGTGCAAATATCAGCTTGACGAGTTCATTATCTGATGCTGATTCGGCATCATCTTCTGTGATGATTCCCTTCTTGAGAGCAATATTCTTAATGACATCCGGATCAATTCCCCCTCCATCATCAGCAATCATGATTTTCAATGTATGCTCTTTGGCTATTGCTTTGATGATAATAGTTCCTTCTTCCGGTTTATCGAGCATGGGGCGCATTTCCGTCTCCTCCAAACCATGATCCACACAATTTCTGACGAGATGGACCAGGGAGCCGAAGACCCCCTCCAATTGCTCATAGGAAACCTCTACATTTTTTCCATGGACTTCTACATTGACGGGTTTATTTAATTTTTCAGCCAATCCTTCAGCAGCAGCAGCATACTTCAGAAGCATCGGCCCAATCGGTTGTTTTCTTAAATCATCAATAGCACCCTTTACCTCATTCAACGTATCCTGAGGCATTTTGTGCAGAAGAAAATCCTTCAATTCGTTTAATTTAGAATCTCTGATCTTGTAGGTCCTGTCGGTTTCCTGAAGATCCTCTGTTGAAATAATGCTGCTTAATTCAGCAAGAGTTCTATCAAAAATCTTTCTCAGATTTTCGGTGTTCTCTTTCAGTTGTGATGTGAGTTCATGGTTCAATTGATCCTGGCCACTCCTGAAATTTTCCAACCTTCCTTCTATTTCATGAGTGGCTTCGGCAACTTTTTTTAATCCGTAACTCGCCGTCCCTCCTTTGATCGTATGAAAATACCGAAACATTTCATTGGGATCAATTTCTTCTGGAGAACGGTCTAATGCGACAAAAATTGAAGAGAACAAGCGTTCCAATTCTCGTAGAAATTGTAGAAAGCCATCTCGATCCAAAGCGACTTTAAGAATCATCGTATTTCGTTCTTCTTCTTCTGCAATTTGGTCGGCTAACTCTCTTTCCTTCGTGATATCGGTTAAAATCATCATGAATTTTTCGTCATCACTTTTGAGGTGACGATATTCCAAAGACAAAACCTTGCCTAGCCGTGAAATTTCCTTAGGCAGCATCTCTCCCAATATCTCCAGATCTCCGACCCCATTAAAAACCATATCTAAGACCTCCTGAACCGAATCAGGATGTTGAATAAAAGCTTCCAGATTGCCTTTATCAAAATGTTCTCTGAAATCAACAGCAGATAGATCAGAATTCCCAAACATCAGAGCCAAAGCATTTAAATTTTCAATAGGTCCATCAAAAAAAACCTGACAGGGTTTTGAATATTCAGGACGAACCACATAATCATTACCAAATGAAAAGAACCCCTGGCCCGTATTATCCATTAAGTCTTTAATAGCGGCCGTGCGTTCTTGAACTTTTAACTCCAGAGTGCGACTATGCTCCTCTATGACTTTGACCATCTGAATATTTTTTGTAGTAACCACCGTCATTCCTGCCAGCGTTTCGACAAATTCTTCATCAGATTCCAGGTACTTCACCTGATTCACAGGCCCCGACAGATTGATCACACCAAAAGACTTATTGCCATCCACTAAAGGAATTGAAAGTAAAGATTTCGGTTTATCGTGAGTGGAAGGAACAAAGCCTTCTGTTGTAGAGGTATCAGGGATATAAACAATTCTTTGTTCAGCAGCAGCTTTACCTGCAACCCCTTCTCCCAGTTTAAAACTTCTGGAAGTGTGATCGACCCCCAATTCACGGGGAGGGTAGTAGGCTTGCACATCCAATTCACCTTGATCATTCACCAAATAGACGGACCCCCATTCCACCTGAGATTTTTCTTTCATCACCTGTAAAACAGTTTCCAGTGCTTTGGTTTGATCAAACATTCCTGCTAGTACTTTGCCGACGTCGTTCAACTTGTGCAAATCCTCAATGGTATTGCGTATGGAATCTCTCATCTCAGAAAAACTTTGGGCTAAACTTCCCAACTCATCTCGACTACTGGTATCAATTTGATGGTCTAAATGCCCACTGGCTAACTGGGCCGCGTCCCCTCGGAGCTTGGTAACCGGTTTGATCACAGCCAGGTTCACAATAAAAGTTGCCCCTAGAGACAACAATACAATGACCAGCCCGACCCCCACTCCAACAATCAAAATGTTGGTTTCCAAACTTTCATCAAGGGCTTTCTTACTGAACCCCATCTTCAATCGTCCCAGGATTTCATCTTCTTCACTCTTGATCTCACGTTCATAGATGAATAAGTTGGTGACATCATCGGGTTCTTGAGAACTTTCAGAAATCAACTCCCCTTCTGCATCATAGAAATTAGCAAAAATCACATCTGGATCTTTAGAAAGCTCATCAATGAAAACACTCAACGAGTTGAAGTCATAACTTTCAATATAAGTCACACTGATCTTGGCCAACAAGCTACTCAAACCATTACCTTTTGATTCTATTGCCGATTTGAGAGAAGCATAATTATTCTGGCCCATCAAAAGCCCCAGGCCTGCCAGCAAAAGAACCACCAATCCAATGACGGGGATGAGTACCTTTTTACCAATGGTATTATCAAGAAATTCCATATTCCTTATCCTTAACCGACGTTACGTGGATGAATGATCACTCAAAAACCCCTTTGTTTTTACCGACAACAGCCTTCATATTTTCCCGATAGGGCTTCCAAAGATTTCTGCCCTGTTTCAAAGTAACGGTTCCTTGTTCAGCAATGATTTGTTGTCCCTTTTTGGATTTAACATAAGCGATGAACTTTTTCTCTTCTGGGCTCATTTTCTTTTGAGTCACCAGGTACAAAGGACGATAAAGAATATATTTACCACTGGCAATATTCTCCACGGTAGGTGCCATGCCATTGAGTTTGAGAAATTTAACATCCTGTTTTTTGGCAGAAGAAATACCGTCGAAGGCAATGGAGTATTTAGAGTTGACGACGGCCTTTTCCAGCGGTCCTGTACTTTTGAACTCCCTGGTTCCTTTGTAGTCAATATCGGCATTTCCAAAAACCAACTCCCGTGACATCATCCCCACGCCAGAGATTTTTCCCTGGCGAACAAACACGTCAATCTTGTGATCTTCACCACCCAGGTCTTTCCAATTCGTAATTTCCCCCAGGAACACTTTTTTTAAATCTTGATGAGTAATATTATCCACAGGATTGGATTTGTGTGTGATAATCACCAGAGCATCCCACGCTACCGGATGGAGCTTCACTCCTCTCTCTTGAGGATCTTTGATCAAATGACGACAAGAACCACCAACATTAGCCTCCCCACTGGCAGCTTGACGAATTCCCTTTGTCGCACCGCCTCCTGATATATTGAATTTGATCCCAGTATCTAACTCAAACGCTTTTGCCACTTCAGAAACATAGGCTTTTTTGGAAATCCCACATCCCGTCCAGTTCAAATCAGCAAAAGCCAGAGACGGCATGTAAATTAAGCTTCCCAAAATCATGAAATAAGAAAAATATCTGCATTGAAATGACATAATACCTCCTCCAGTTAAAAAAAATGCATAGTTATTCCGAACAGATAAATACCATACTATTCACAAGAATCACTGTAAAGAGTTTATCGATCTGAAAGCACCCTCAATTGAGTGTTTCCTCACCCTTCCTTTTTATAAAATGTGTGGAATCTCGCCCATAAATAAAAAAATTACAACTCAATATACAACAATTGATATTCTTTTTTTCTCATTTTTTTTAGAACCACCCCAACAACACAGAGCAAAACAGCAGACAAAAAACGTTTATGCTCAAAATCACTGAAATGTTTGATTGAGTTGGCATCCTATTTGCTGAAATAGGGCTCAACTGCCCACCCTGTCGCCATGATGACAGGGTGAGAGTTGCAGTGCTTTTTCATTTTTTACTTGAAAAAAATTTGGATAAAGCATAATGGTGGATTAACTTTTTTAAAAAATGATTTTTCATTTATTAAAAAGGGGATTCCCCTAAATTGGGAACAACAAGAATACTGAGAATCGTTCAGTATTTTTTTCAAATAGTTCATGGCACATTCGTCGTGTACTAGAAATATATTAATTAACATAGAGGAGAACTATGAAACGACGCGCATATCTAAGTATTTCAATTATTTGTGTATTTCTGATGGGAGTACTTTTCTTTGCTCCAAATTCTTTTGCAAAAAGAATCGTCTTTGGAGGAGGCCCTGCCGGTGGGACATTTCAAGTCGTTGCCAATGCCGTTCAGGTTTACGATCCTGTTAAAGCGATGGCCCCCAAGTACTCTGTCAAAGCTCAATCTTCTGCAGGATCTGTGGAGAACTTACGAAAAGTAAATGCGGGAAGATCTCATTTTGGCGTAGTTTATTCGGGACATGTCTACTTAGGTAGAAATGGTTTGATGAAAAACGACACCAAAAAATATGAAGACGTTCAAGCCGTTGCCTTCTTGTATGGGGCACCTGCTCAGTTAGTTGTGAAAAAAGGATCAGGCATCAAAAGTCCTGGTGATTTGGCAGGAAAGAAAGTAGGAGTAGGCAACGCTGGCTCCGGTGCTTTTGCAAACTGCGAATTATTCTTCAACCACTTGGGCATTTGGGAAAAAGTCGAACGAAATGCAATGGGATACAATGATGCGGCTGCCGCATTTGGAAACAATCAATTGGATGCGTTCTGGCTCTTCACAGCCTTCCCCAGTGGTGCCGTGATCATGGCAGCCCAAACCAATGACATTGAGTTAATCGATTTGGGCAAATGGGCAACAGATTCGGGTTTCTACAAAAAATATCCTTATTTCTCCAAGCTGTCCGTTCCGCCAGGAACCTACAAAGGTGTTGATGTGGACACTCCTTCCTTCCAAGACTCAGCTCTTTGGGTAGCCAATACCAAAACCCCAGACGAGTTGGTTTATAATCTCCTCAACGTTATTTTCACCGATGAAGGCCTGAAGCATATGGTCAGCCAGAAGAAAACTTTCAAAGCTATGGCTGTTTCAAAGGGAGTGGATGGTATCGTAACTCCAATTCATCCAGGAGCCGAAAAATTCTGGAAAGAAAAGGGTATTCTCTAATTTCAGAAGTATCTAACCATTTTTCAAGGCAGGTGTCATCATGGCATCTGCCATTTCCTTCCCACCCACCGCTCGCAAAAGGAAAAAGTGTACGAAAAACTAAAAAGGCCCGAACAAATCGCATTTGATATTCTTTCTGTATTCCTGGTGCTTTTCTATGTATTTTCTGCCGTTATCAAGCCAATGGCAACTCAATACCATCGAGGAATATATGTTATTGTTACCTATATTTTAGTCTTTTTACTCTACCAGTCTCGAACAAAATTGATGAGAATTGTTGATTACGGATTAATCGTACTGTCCATCATTTCTGTTGGATACTGGATTATGAATTTTGAAGCCATCAATTACCGAACCGGAGCAGAAACCCCACTGGATATGGGAATTGCCGTCATTGGTGTATTGATCGGAATTGAGTTAGCCCGTCGAGTTGTTGGAAATGTTTTTGTCATCATTGGTATTCTGATGCTGCTTTACGGAGTATATGGAGAATACTTTCCAGAATTAATATCTCATGCTGGTGAGTCTTTTCCAGAACTGTGTACCAGTATTTTTTATAAAAGTGACGGAGTCTTTGGCATCATGGCTAATGTATTAGCCACCTATGTTTTATTATTTGTGCTTTTTGGTGCATTTTTAGAAAAATGTGGTGCCCAGAAATTTTTCATTGATTTTCCTCTGGCAGCGGTCGGACATAAAATTGGAGGACCTGGAAAAGTTTCCGTTGTCGCCAGTGGACTCTTTGGTTCCATTTCTGGAAGTGCCATTGCCAATACTGTTTCGACAGGAGCCTTTACCATCCCGATGATGAAAAAAGCAGGATTCAGACCCCACATTGCTGGAGGAATTGAACCAGCCGCTTCCATCGGGGGAATGTTCATGCCTCCCATCATGGGTGCTGGTGGATTCATCATGGCTGAACTAACTGGAGTTCCCTATTCCCAAATCATGCTAGTCGCCATCTTTCCTGCAGTTATGTATTTTTTCAGCGTATTCGTCATGGTGCACTATGAAGCCAAGAAAGATAACATCGTGGGCCCCAAATCAGCAGTCAGCGCCATGCATATTGTCAAGCAGGAATGGCTTTACATCATGCCTCTAGTCATCATCACCATCTTGATGCTGGCTGGATATTCACCAGGTTATTCTGCTGTATTGGGTCTGGCTACCTGTGTGGCGTGCAGTTTCAAAGAAAAACAAACTCGTATTGACCCAACCCTGGCCATCGTGATGGTTTTTTTCCTCATTGGTGCAGTCGTCATGTTTCTTTCCCAAACTGCTGCTTCTTCTGAGATCATTGGTAAGAAAACGCTGGAAAGCATTGACTTCATCTTCTCTGAGTACAACTTGGTAATCTTCGGACTTTTCGGAGCCCTTGCTTTCAATTGGTTTCGGAAGGGCGGGCGTGAAGATACCAAATCTGAGTTAAACGGTTTTTTGAATGCCGCCCGCGCTGGCGCAGAAAGCAGTTTAAAAATTGGCGCAACCGTTGGTGTGATTGGAATTATCATTGGAGTGTTGACCTTCAGTGGTCTGGTGTTAACCTTTGCTGATATTGTGATCGAATTAGCGGGTGGTTCTTTATTTTTAACCATTTTACTCATCGCCTTAGCATCACTGGTATTGGGTATGGGAGTCCCCGTTACAGCAGCCTATCTCATCACTGCAGTTGTTGCGGTTCCAGCCCTGACTCATCTTGGCGTCAATGAAATTGCAGCACACATGATTGTCTACTGGCTCTCACAGGATTCGAACATAACGCCGCCTGTCTGTATCGCAGCTTTTGCCGGTGCAACCATTGCCGGTGCCAACATGTGGAAAACCGCCTTTTCTGCTTTCAAGTTTGCAAAATTTCTCTATCTGGGACCATTCCTTTTTGGTTACGTTCCTGGTTTTTCACTGGATGGCAGTGCCACAGACATTGCAATTACCTTTGTTCTTATCATGGCTGGTACCTATGCTTACGCCTGGTTTCTCAGTGGAATCTGGCTCACCAAACTCACCAGAAAGGCTCCTCCTGGTGCAGCAACCTCAGCATAAATTCATCAAATCCCTTTTCATCCTGGAAAGGGATTTGACCTCAAAATGACGATTCTTCATGCCCTGATTCCAATCTTTTTAATCATCCTATTTGGGTATGGCCTCAAAAGAGCTGAATTTCCTGGAGACCATTTTTGGGACCCTGCTAAACGGATCACTTATTATATTCTTTTTCCCTGTTTATTGTTCCATAACCTGAGCACAGCCCAACTCGGAGATTATCCCTTATTTCGAATGAGTGTTGCCGTTGGTGGAGCCATTTTTATTCTAACGGCCCTGGTTTTATTCTTCAAAGAAAAGATTGGAGCGGACAATCCCAGCTTCACCTCCATTGTTCAAGGCAGCATCCGTATGAATACCTATCTTGGCATTTCTGCCGCTGCCTCTCTCTATGGACAAGAAGGGATCACCCTTGCTGCACTCAACATTGCGATCATCATTCCATTGGTCAATATTATCTGTGTTGCTGTCCTGACCCACTATGCCAATGATTCATCAGCAAACGGCCCCTTCAACAGATATTTACAAACCATCAAATCTCTGTTGACCAATCCACTCATCATTGCTTGTTCTGCCGGTATTCTAGTTAATGCAATGGATGTCTCTCTCCATGCTTCAATTCAAGAAATCTTTAAAATTCTCGGCCGAGCCTCTTTGCCTCTGGGATTATTAGCTGTTGGTTCAGGTCTCAACTTTGTTTCCATGCGTTCTACCAAACGATTAGTATCATTGACCAGTGCATTCAAATTATTGGGCCTGCCTGCCCTCACCACACTCACTTGCCTCTTGTTCGGTATCGATGGTCAAACATTGATAGTGGCCATTCTTTTTTCGGCACTGCCTGCCTCTCCATCGTCCTACATCCTGGCTCACCAAATGGGAGGAAACCAACAACTGATGGCCAGCATTTTGACTGTAGAAATTGTTCTCTCGGCACTGACCCTTTCTGCAATCCTCAGTCTGCTGATTTAAACAATTATCTCTTCCAGAACGGTTTGTTGATCTCCTGCTTGGCATCAGACATGGTCACTCCTATGTCTTTCCATTGCGCTTGACTCATCTGAGCTAACTGCTTGCGCTCCTGAGCCCGCTTCCACCAGACCACCAGTTGTTGTTTGAATTGCTCCAGCCTATTATGCCACAGTGGTTTTTCCACATTTTGAATCACACTATCTTCAGTGATTGCTCTCATTGTTCACTCCTGTTCATTATAAAGTTTTGATTTAAATAAAATAATATAAAGACCGGTCGGTATTTAAATATTTAAACATCTACTTTTTCTGCTCAACTACTTCGCCACTAAGAAACACTAAATTTTAAAAAACCCTAAATCCACCCTTCGTGTCATTTTCGTGTTCTTAGTGGCTAACATTCCTATTTTCACAGGGAAACGACTGCAAATAATTATAGAGTTGCTCCAGACTGTTGGATAATAACGCCTTGTCTCTCTCTGCTGAATAAATGGCAGCCGTGCCATTGAGAATGACCATGATTTGTGCTGCTGCTTTTTCTGCGGGAAGTCCTTTGGGCAAATCGCCATCATCGATGGCCTCACGAAGAATGGCTGCCAGTTTTGCTTCAAACTTTCGGAAGCCTACCAATATGACGGAGACCAACTCAGGTTCTTGACCGGATAACTCAATTAACATGTTGAATAAAAAACATCCTCCTCTGAATGTATCTTCTCCCATGTATTCCATCAGATCATTTTCTAAAATTTTACGCAGCTTATCGATGGCTTTATCGTCCTCATTGACCCTCTGAAAAACAATCGTCCGCCATATTTTTGTTGCTTCCTGATAGCAGGCATGCCAAAGAGCTTCTTTACCGGAAAAATGACAATACAACCCTCCTTTCGTCAATCCAGTTGCTTGCAGAACATCTTGAATTGACGTGTGGAAATACCCTTTCTGAGAAAATAGTTGCAACGATTGCCTGACAATTTCTTCCTTTGTTTTTTTACCTTTGTTTTTCATAAAAAATACCGAACGGTCTTTATTTTAATCAAAAACCATCACATGTCAAGAAAAAATATTTGCGTCAAATTACCACTTGGTATAAGGATGGCTAATCAGATTGGCATTGAAGTATCTGGCATCTTCTGTCACTTCGTCTCCAACCCATTCAGGCCTGGAAAAAGCTTGATCTTCACTTTCAAGCTCGATTTCTGCCACCAACAACCCCTGATTTTCTCCAAAAAACTCATCGACCACCCATAGCATTTCATTGTGCTCGATTTTGTAACGGTTTTTCTCAATTAAAGGTTTCTCACAGAGATCCAGGAGTTGAGTTGCCTCATCAAACGGAATCTCATATTCAAATTCCTGACGAGTGGCCCCTTGACTCACTCCTTTGATGGTTAACGTACCTTTTTCATTGACTGTCCGTACGCGAACCGTCCTTTCTTTGACTGTACTGAGATACCCCTGGCGATACCGGGTTCCTGTAACAGATCGCCATTCTTCTCCAATTACCAAAAATTTACGTTCAATTTCCTTGCCCATTTTTTTCCTTAAAACGACCAGCTACTTTTTGATCGGCTTATGTTTTTACTCAAGAGTTGTCAGTTCAGATTCAAGAAGCTGTTTATTTTCAATATTTTATAAAAATTATCCAAACCAAGGTACTATAACATACTATGAGTTTGCTTCAATGAAATTCTCCTGCCAGTCTTCCTGTCCCAATCATGTTGCAATGACAGACCGTTTGCTCCTTAAACGGAATTTTTCCATCCAAAAGTCAAAACATAAACACAAATTAAACACTTATCGTACATTTTTGCCGTATTTCCTTTGACAATGGCGACAGAATCACGTACAAAAAATCGATTAGTTAATAAGGACACTTATTCAGGAGATAAACAGAATGCCGATTAAAAAAGAATTATTAGACACGCTAAAAGATAAGCGTAAAAAAGCCAAAGCAGCCGGTGGACAAGATAAGATTGATAAGCGTCATAAAAAAGGACAACTGACTGCGAGAGAACGTGTTGAACGACTAATAGACCCCAATACTTTCCAGGAGCAAGGTCTGTATGTAGAGCACGATTGCCATGAGTTTGGCATGGAAAAGAAATATCTGGCAGGAGATGGTGTGATTTGTGGGATGGGCCATGTGGATGGTCGTCCAGTCTCTGTCGCCAGTCAGGATTTTACTGTCGGTGGCGGTACGTTGGGAAGCAAACATGCCCAGAAAATTACCCGAATTATGGACAACGCTGCGGAGTTAGGGACTCCACTAGTTGCTATCAATGATTCGGGAGGAGCAAGGATTCAGGAAGGAGTGAGTTCACTTTCAGGTTACGGACAAGTTTTTTACCGCAATGTTTACCTTTCTGGCCTGGTACCTCAGATTGCCATCATTGCAGGCCCCTGTGCTGGTGGAGCAGCCTATTCTCCAGCCTTAACCGACTTCCTCATCATGACAAAAACTGGTGCCAGCATGTACATCACTGGACCTGAAGTGATCAAGGCAGCAACAGGAGAAGAATGTACCAAGGAAGAAATTGGCAGTGCTACTGCTCATGCCACGGTCAGTGGTAACATCCATTTTGTTGCGGAAAATGATGATCATGCCATCGCCATTACAAAAAGATTATTGAGCTTCCTGCCTTCCAACAACATGCAAGATCCTCCGCACCGGCTCAATGAAGAAATCGCCCTCACCAGCGATCCTTCCATCAATGAGATCATTCCAAAAGATTTTAAACGTCCATTTGACACAAAGCTTGTCATTGAAAAGATTGTAGACGATGGTGATTTTATTGAAGTCCAAGAATACTTTGCCAAAAACATCATTGTTTGTTTTGGTAGAATTAGTGGGATTGTGGTCGGATTCATTGCCAATCAATCGAGTTTCAAAGCAGGCTCTATCGATATTGATGCCTCAGACAAAGCTGCTCGATTTATCCGTTTTTGCAATGCCTTCAATATTCCTATCGTCAACTTGGTTGACGTCCCTGGTTTCATGCCAGGAAAACAACAAGAAAGTGGTGGTATCATTCGTCATGGCGCAAAGATGCTGTCTGCTTATTCTGCAGCAACAGTACCAAAAATCACCCTGATTATGCGCAAAGCCTACGGTGGTGCATACCTGGCCATGTGTAGTAGCGATTTGGGAGCTGACCGGGTATATGCCTGGCCTAGTGCTGAGATTGCAGTCATGGGTGCCGAAGGTGCGGTCAACATTCTTTATGGAAAAGAATTGAAGGGAGCCGACAACGAACAAGAAGCCAGGAAAAAGTACCAAGAAGAGTACCGAGATCGTTTTGCCTCTCCTTATCAGGCTGCTCGTCTTGGCTTAGTGACTGATGTGATTGAACCGTCTGAAACCAAGAGGGTCCTTTCATTGGCTTTGCATAATTTACTGGGTAAACGACTCACTCGCCCGCCTAAAAAACACGGTCTGATTCCTTTGTAATAAACCTTTAAAAACCTGGAGGGTGCACTCTGTAGCATGCATGCTTATCCAGTCCCCTCCCTATATATGGATTGATCCGATTATGATTTGGAAACGAATAGTTAAAATATCCTTTTTTTTAGCAGTGGTTTCCCTCTGGGCAGCCACAAGTTTATACGCTCAAGATGATTCGGGACTTTCTGAATTGATAGAAGTCCCAATTATCGGTTTGGGGACTGTTTTAATAACATTAATCTTGTTGGCAGTCGTCTGTAGTGGGATTGGACGATATTTTATCAGCCAGGATAAAGCTGCTCAGGCAAAAAAGGCAGCCGCCGCTCCTGCTGTTTCAACGGCAGCACCACAGGAAGCCAAAGCACTGGATGAAATTTCCCCGGAATTAATTGCCATTCTCTCTGCTGCGGCAGAGTCTGCATTGAGAAAACCAGTCGCAATTGTCCGAGTCGCTGCAGCCCGTGATCATTGGTGGGCAGTGCAGGGCCGTCAAGCACATCATCATTCGCGTAAAACAAGATAATCAGCAATCATTCGAAATTGGAAATGCATTATGAAAAAATTACGAATCACTGTAGAAGATAAACAATATGAAGTAACTGTCGAAGTATTAGAAGACGATGAGAGTTATTATCAACCAATGCCACAAGCTGCACCTGCGGCGGCTCCTGCAGCTCGTTCTGCACAAGTCGATGCACCTGCAGTTTCAGCCCCTAAACCCGCTGCCCCTAAAGCGGCTGCAGGCGATATCCCCAGTCCTTTAGCAGGCAATGTCATGAAGGTTTTAGTCAAAGCTGGTGATAGCTTCAAAGCCGGACAAGATTTGGTCGTTTTAGAAGCAATGAAAATGGAGACCAACGTTTCTGCTCCCAATGATGGTTCTGTAACCGCCGTTCATGTTAAAGAAGGCGACACCGTACAAGAAGGACAGGCGTTATTATCAATATCTTAAGGATTGGAACTTATGGACGTAATTCTCGAATTTACAGCACTTGGAAATGTAACCTGGAAAATGCTGGTAATGTGGGTTGTTTGCGGTGTAATGTTCTACCTGGCAATACACAAAGCCTTCGAACCCATGCTCTTGATCCCCATTGGATTTGGAGCATTGCTGGCAAACCTTCCGACCGAAGGAATCTTGAATGTGCCAGGAGGGCATGGACTGTTTGATATTATCAAGCAAGGGATCGATTTCGAACTCTTTCCTCCCTTAATCTTTTTAGGAGTGGGAGCATTAACGGACTTTGGCCCGTTGATTGCCAATCCCCGTACCCTGCTTTTGGGAGCTGCTGCTCAAGTTGGGGTATTTGCAACTTTTTTCACTGCCGTCATAGTCGGATTTTCAGCTCAAGAAGGTGCGGCTATTGGCATCATCGGAGGAGCCGATGGGCCAACCTCTATTTTTCTGGCCAACAAGCTGGCACCCGATCTGGTAGGACCTATTGCGGTTGCCGCTTATTCATACATGGCACTGGTACCGTTAATACAGCCTCCCATCATGTATGCGCTGACTACTAAAAAAGAACGGTTGATTCGTATGGAATCGCTTCGTAAAGTCTCCAAACTGGAACGTATTATTTTTTGTCTGTTGGTGATGGTAGTCTGTATTCTGATCATTCCATCCGCTTCTCCTCTGATTGCCATGCTGATGCTCGGTAACTTCCTGAGAGAAAGTGGAGTCGTTGAAAGATTGAACAAAGCCTCCCAAAACGAAATCATTAATATCGTGACTATCTTTTTAGGAACCAGCGTAGGGATCACGATGAGTGGCGATAGCTTTCTTCAGGTGGAAACACTGATGATTCTTGGTATGGGAATCGTCGCTTTTGGCCTCTCTACCGCTGGTGGTGTCCTCATGGCGAAAGCAATGAACATGGTCAGCAAAACCCCCATCAACCCATTGATTGGTTCTGCGGGTGTGTCTGCCGTCCCAATGGCGGCCAGGGTATCTCAAGTTGTTGGTCAAAAAGAAGATCAAGGCAACTTCCTGCTGATGCATGCCATGGGTCCCAACGTGGCAGGCGTGATTGGTACTGCGGTTTGTGCAGGCTATTTCATCGCTCACTTCAGATAAGCATAAAAAGGGACATAATGTGAAATTATGTTCCCTTTTTCAATCTGTCACAGAAACAGTTTTAATTCCTTCCAAATAGTCTTCATTTCCTCTATTTTGCAATTCCCAGCGATACATCTCTGTACCTTCCTTGGCAACAGAAAATACGGTTGTACTGGCATTGGGAAATACGAGGGAATGAGGTATGCCCAGGGTTAAATTCAGCGTTTTGAACAAGCAATTTCGCAAAACCCCACCATGTGCCACCACGACAATCGTTTGCCCTGTATGCTGACTGACTATGGCTTCCAGGCCATCAATACAGCGTTGGTAAAATTGTCGAATGCTTTCTCCTTCTGGGAGGACATAATCAGGATTGCCTGAATGATGATCCCCTCCACCTGTTTCAGTAAATTTTAAGAATTCCGTTTTTTTCAATCCCTGCATTGTACCAAAATGACGCTCACGTAGATTGGCATCCGTCGTAAAACTCATGGATAGCCGATCACCAATGATTGCCGCCGTTTGCACGGCTCTCCCCAGATCACTGCTATAGAGCATATCTATTTTCATTTTTTGCAATTGCTTGGCTGCTGCTTTCGCCTGATGCACTCCTAGCTCTGTCAATGGGCTATCCAACTGGCCCTGCAACCGCTCACAAGCGTTCCATTCCGTTTGACCATGCCTGACAATAATCAAGGTGGTTGCATTCATAATGTCCATAATAGACTCTTCTAAATAATATTTGCCACAAGAAATGTCTTTCGAGAAAACAGTTTTATTTTACCTTGTTTTTTCTTCTCTTCTTATCAAGAAATAAAAAACTATTTTTATATCAAAAACTTATAAAATAAAAAATCATTTCTTACTATGTTTGCAAGCAATTTGGCACACAAGCTGTAGCTCAGCAATTAAGTTGAAAATGAAATAAGCTCACTTCACTAACAAGGATGTTCATCATGGCCAATGCCTTTATCAAGCCAGCTCAACAAATCAACGTCAAGAACATATTGGGTAAAGAAGTCAACGAAGTCGGTTGGGAAGAAGGTATTGAAGAATTCACCATACGCTTTGACAATTTTACCATAATCCCCTGGATCATGCCGCATTGGTTTGGTGAAAAAAACAAACGCATCAAAGAAATAGAAGAATTTGCTCTCTCATACAACTTCATGACAAGAGCCTTGCAAATCTTCACCCATAGCAATAAAAACCAGTCTGCCTCCATACGAACAACAGGAGAAGAGCTATTGGGATTATTGAAAATAAACCGTACAAAACTGACACAATCTTTAAAAAACAATCCCAAAAATGCAAACCTGCGCATGCAACTGGTCAGCAAAACCTTAGAAAGGTTGCTGCAAAAACCGGCTGTCTCGGTTCAGGAATACCGAACTTTGCTCCTGCAAGCAATCACAGCCAATAGCCTGGGAGAAGTTTCCTCAGACAGTTTGCTCCTCTTGAAAAAAATACAAGACCGCTATTATCTAGGATCCCAACGAATCTGCCAGGAAAAAATCATCCAGAATCAACCACAAGAACACGATGTGGCAAAGCGTAAAAAGGAAAAAGAAAAGGTCCAGGCACTCTGTAAAGCACACTTGAGCATCATCGAGGCCGACAAAAAGTATTTAAACACGAAACTACGGAAAATATTAGAAACTTCAAAAACTAGAAAGTTCACTCTCCGCATCAAAGATTTTGAAAAATGGTCTCCTCAAATGAAGGATGCGGAGAACATCAAGCAAACTTTGATTGCCAATGTCTGGGAAGCCATCCAAATCATACGCTGTTTCCCATTACTCCACCAAGAAGCACAAACCTTTGCCGACTTGGTAATCAAAATAGATCCACAGAATCCTTTAGGAATGTTCTTTAAGGGATACATCGCCATTGCAGAAGCAGATTTGCTGATGATGGCCTATCGCAAAGGTTTCAAATCTCAAAAAAAACTACACAAAATCCAAAGCATTCTGAAGACAGTAATCCAGTATTATGAAAAATCCTTGCCCTTAATCAAACATAATTATTCTCCAGCCAACTTAAACATCCTGGCAGAGTATGCAAATGCCATTTTGTTTTTGCACAACATGGGCAAACTGGGAAAACCCACCCCCCAACCTGTCATGGAACGATACATTAAAAACATCAAACCTCTCTTGCTCAAAACCTACAAAAACGCACCATCTCTGAATATACAAAAGGCCACCCAAAAAATTGAGCATGTGGCCAAAGAAATCAACCTTCAGGACCTTTTACAGAAAAAAAGTGCATGACTGTTCTATGACAAAACCGCTTCTCACTAAATACTGCTAATCAGAAATAAGTATTCAAATTTTTGTTGTTGCGGTCTTACTCTTAATCCTAATCTTACTCTTTGGAAATTAGGGGATTAAGATTAAGAACAAGATTACGATTAAGAATTTGTGTACTTTATTGTGAATACTTGTACTAAAACCTTCACAGTCTCCTGCTAAAATACTGTCCAAAATTTGAGTTTAATCATATTTTCACCTCATAAATCCTTTTCATATATTGGACAGAAATGTTCTCTGAGCTTGTCGAAGAAGATACACTGACTTTGCTTCAACAGACTCAGCAGACAAAATGGCCGAAAATATGATCAAGCCCCAAAATTTTATATTAGATTATCACGTTCATGTTTGCTAATATTCAAATATTCTCCAATGAGAATGAAGGTTTGGAAAACAGAGAATTTTGCAGAGGAGGGGACTCGTAAAACATTGAGGAGGAAACATGGGAAAAGATTTTGTATTCAATCCACTGGATGAAAAAATGGAAGCATGGCACCATTTCGCTCAACAACAAAATGAACATAAGAAAACACTGGCTCCATGTGTCACCATTTCCCGCCAATTCGGATGCCAGGCATATGACGTTTCTATCGGTCTGGAAAAAAAGTTAGAGGGACCCAAAACTTTACCCCAGACCTGGTTGATCTTGAACAATGACTTACTACAAAAACTAACCGACAATTCAGGACTCACCGGAGTGGATTTTACTAATGAAATGAACCCGGTTTTTGCCCCTTTGTACTTTTACAAACTGTTTTTATCCATCTTTTCAGGAAAACAATATTCAAAACCATATGAAATTTATCTTTATTTGAAACAGGCGATTCGTTACTTTGCATCTTCTGGTTACTGCATCATTCTCGGCAGAGGAGGAGTGCTGTTAACCCAAGACTTGCCGAACTGCCTGCACGTTCGCCTCGTGGCTCCTCTGGAAGATCGTGTACAAACCATCATGAATAAATATGACATGAACGAGACAGAAGCCCATAGATATGTGGTTAAACATCAAAACGAACGCGATCAATTCATTTACCGCTTCAATCAAACCTCCCTTGACAACCCCAACCTTTTCCATTTAACAATCAATACATCTAAACATCATATTGAAGAAATTGTACAAATCATTGAAGATCACATCCGTTTGAAATTCCCATAGCTTCAACATTTTTTAACGCTTGACAAAAGGACTATATCAATTAAATAAAGGACCACAGAGTGCACTTGTGCCTTGAAAATATTGACGACAACACTTACGATACACGAGCGTCACTCCTTGCCCATAAAATTTCCCATATTGCGCTATCAATACTTTACGGACCACGGGTGGGACTAACAGAAGACTTCGCTGGCAGGATTGGACATCAATGTGGTACCTCATAGGGTGAAGCCCCCAGACCAGCCCTGATCCCCGAATTGGTAATCTTTCATGACAGGATGTCCTTGAACCCCCAATATATGACTCAAGCTCAATTCTTCCAAGAGTTGGAAGTCATTCAAGCACAAGTCCAGAATCCGTTGGAAGGAATTTTTGGTCCAGAATCGATGACCTGGGAAGTCAATAAATACATGACCAATTACTTGGGAGCCGGACGTGCAGTTCTTCTGCAATTGGCCCATCCCTGGGTGGCCACGGCAATTGATCAGCATTCGGTACTCAAAACCGATTTTGTGGGCAGACTCCGGCGCACTTTCATTCCTGTCTTGACCATGGTTTATGGGAGCATGGAACAAGCACTGCATTCAGCAAAAAATGTCTATCAAGTCCACTGCTCTATCGCAGGGAAAATCCCCAGGGAAACCGGGATATTCGCCCAAGGCTCCCCCTATTGTGCCAATGAAATCAACGCATTAATCTGGGTGTATTCCACATTGCTGGAAACATCCGTACAAATGTATGAACTGTTTTTGAGAAAGCTGAGCAATGAGGAAAAAGATAAATATTACGAGGAAAGCCGATTATTTGCAGGGCTGTTCGGTATCCCCCACACAGCTCTTCCTGCTGACTGGGCAGCATTCATGGAGTACAATAAAGGGATGTGGGAGTCTAATATCTTGACAGTGAGTGAAGAAGCTCGTCATATCAGTACCTATCTCATCAATTGGAAAATACACCCTTTGCTCAAGAAATTTTGGAAAGAATATGGGATTCTCACATCCTTGCTCATGCCCCCACGTTTACGAGAGGCGTTTGAGTTACCAGCCGACACTCCTGAAAATCAACAAATCTTTGAAAAAAATATCCAGAGGATCAAGACCTTCTTTCCCTACCTACCTCGCCATTTAAAATATTTGCCACCTTATCTGGAAGCCTGTTGCCGGATTCACCCCAAAAAAACAGACCCTTTTATTTTATTGTTGAATCACCTGATTTTCAAAAAAGCTCGCCTGGTTTCTTAGCACCTGTTTGGAAAAGAAAGAAATCACTCCATCATTACCATACTAAAATAATATACTACCCTTAATCAATAATAA